>CAZCRQ010000251.1:0-4544 GCA_964501095.1 uncultured bacterium
TCAAACGAATCAAATGTATTCCGCCGGACAGCATCGGTTTGAATTCGACGCTTCACGGATCAGGCAAGAGCTGGTCAGCGGGATGTATTTCCTGCAGGTTCAATATGAAGACAAGATAAAGATTCAAAAAGCGATCCTGGTTAAATAATTATATACATAGATGAACAGGATTGACAGGATTTAAAGATAATAAAGGTCTTCGCTGTTATACTATCCCTGGACGATAAAGCGTCCAGGTTTCTTTTTTCGTGTCTGTTTAGTTTATTAAAATCTCTGTCCGATAGTCATTCTGAACGAAGTGAAGAATCTCTATTTTTTGATGTTATAGATCAAGTAAATCGATGGATTGTTAGGCTAATTCTATAGAAAAAAAGTCTTCACTTCGTTTAGTATGACTATTTTACAGAGGAAGAGAGGAAACTAATCAGTTACGGAATATTTTCCGGTGGGTATTTAGGATCGTGTCCTTTCATAGTGTCAGCCGTCCACGGCTAATGGCACTTTTCGTAGTGTCTATTGTCCTTGGCTGATATTACTCTTATTCATAGTGGTGTCAGCCATACCTGACAGACACTACTTTCCCCCTAAAATCAACATGGCATCACCATAGCTGAAAAATCTGTACTTAAGGTGCACCGCCTCAGTATAGGTTTTTAAAATCCTGTCCCGCCCGGCAAAAGCGCTTACCAGCATAATCAAAGTCGAACCAGGGAGGTGAAAATTGGTGATCAAGGCATCAATCGCTTTAAAACGGTAAGGCGGTCGAATGAATAACTTCGTTTCTCCCGATCCGGGATGGATCACTCCTCTAGCATCTGCAACTGTCTCCAGCGTCCGCACTACTGTTGTGCCAACGGCAAAAATGCGTCCGCCGAGTCGACGTGCCGAATTGATGATTTCCGAAGCTGTCGGGTTGACTTCATACACCTCGGCATCCATTCGATGATTATTCAGGTTTTCCACCATCACCGGACGAAAGGTGCCGATTCCCACATGAAGTGTAATTTTGGCTATCCGCACTCCGCGTTCGTGTATTTTTTGCAATAACGCTTCGGTGAAATGGAGTCCGGCGGTGGGAGCGGCGACTGCTCCGTCTTTCTCGGCATAGACAGTTTGATAGCGATGGCAATCTTCCGGATTCGGTGCACGACGGATGTAAGGGGGAAGCGGCGCCTGTCCAATCCGAGGCAGCCAATCATGAAAATCATTATTTAAATGAAATCGAAGGGTACGGCGCCCCTCCTTCCCTACTGTCAACACTTCCCCGACACAATCTTCCGGAAAAAGAACAGTGTGACCTGGTTTCAAACGTTTTGCCGGTTTTACCAGGCAATCCCATTCGTTCTCGCCAATCTGCCTTAACAGCAGCAACTCCACGACACCGCCGGTGTGCCGCCGTCCAAGAAGGCGCGCCGGAATCACACGGGTGTTATTTAAAACCAGAACATCATTCTCCTGAAGATATTCAATCAGATCGGGGAATTGACCGTGGATCAGAGTATCCTTGCGGCAATCCAGTATCAACAGACGGGAGGAATCGCGTTTTTCGACGGGATATTGAGCGATCAGTTCTTCGGGAAGAGGATAGAGATAGTCGCGGCGATGGTTCATTTTATAAAGCAGATTATAGTAACGATTGCTGCTTGCCCTTCATTTCCTGACCGCCTTGAGCATAGTTTAAAAGTTTGAATGCGGCATGAGTGGCGACTCGTCCGCGAGGAGTGCGCTCGATGAATCCCTGCTGAATCAGGTAGGGTTCATAAAGTTCTTCAATCGTTCCGGCATCTTCCCCAATGGTCACCGCCAGTGTGGATAAACCGACCGGTCCGCCGCGATATTTCTGCACTATCGCTTCCAGTAAACGTTTATCCATGTCATCCAGACCATTTTCATCGATCTCGAGGCGGGAGAGGGAATGTTTAGCGATATCGACAGTGAGAACCCCGCTTCCTTCAACCTCGGCGAAATCCCGCAACCGACGTAACAGACGATTGGCAACACGCGGAGTGCCACGGCAGCGTTTCGCGATCTCCTTCTCTGAATTTGCCCCCAAACAGACATCCAGCTTGACCGCATTACGGAGAATGATTGTCTGCAACTCCTCCACGTTGTAGTAATCAAATCGGGTGGTAATGCCGAATCGTTCTCGCAGCGGGGCAGTGAGGAGTCCGGCGCGGGTTGTAGCACCAATCAAAGTGAAATGAGGTAGATGAAGCTGGACACTGCGAGCCGCTGGTCCACGGTCGATCATGATGTCAAGACGGTAATCCTCCATCGCCGGGTAGAGATATTCCTCCACGACATGGTTTAAACGATGGATTTCATCGATGAACAGGACACCGTTTGGTTCAAGATTGGTCAATATGCCCGCCAGATCCGCTGCTTTCTCCAGCACCGGACCACTCGATTGAATCATCTGCACGCCCATCTCGAGGGCGATAATGCCCGCCAGGGTTGTCTTACCCAAACCGGGCGGTCCATAGAACAAGGTGTGATCGAGGGCATCCCCGCGTTGACGGGCAGCGGCGACAAACACCTCCAGGTTCGACTTCATCCTATCCTGCCCGACAAAATCGGCGAACCGCTGCGGACGCAGCGATCGATCCAGTTCCAAGTCTTCCGGAACCGGCTCCGGGGCAGTTAGACGATGGTCGATTTTCTCTTCGGACAGTTTCTTCGGTTTCTTGTTCATAAGGATATTTAATGCGGGTGCCCTGCACCACTTGTTGTGCCGGCAATCCAGGTGATATTACTTGTAAATAGCGTTCTAATGTAGATATTATTCAAAGGTAACTCAATCTCCTCATGATTCAGAAGCGGATCGCAGAACCACGCCTTTTCACTAGAGGCGGAACCAATAATGTAAATAATAGGGTGAGATCTACTATTAAGGGGCAGGATCTTACTTTATGTCACTACTATTCTTGCATCTATCCAACCGCTAGAAGAAATAACTCGCAGGAGATATACTCCCGAAGGTTCATTAGCTTGCCAGCTTAGATGGTGGTATCCGACGGGGAGAAAATCGCGGTGGATTGAAGTGACTTTGCGTCTGAGGAGGTTATAGATATCCACCCCGTCCTCGTTCTCCTGCGGGCAGCCGATGGTTATCTGTAAGATCGAGTTAAAGGGACAGGGATAGAGGGAAGCGAGCGAAAATTCGATCACCTGTGAAATCGAAATGTCAGGGGCTCATTTACATACACATAATATCCTTCACCGGGGGTCAGGTTTCCAAGTGTGTTGATCAGGTTGGGAATCCAGAATGAACCTTGATCGTTCATGACAATCACTACATGCTCGACAATCTCCGCCAGGGCAACTTCAACCTCAACCGGTTGGACGAACAGGTAGCCGAGCCAGTTCCAGCGTCCGGAGAGAAGCGAATATTCGGTTTCAGGATCTACTATTTCGCCCTCAATAGTCAGCGATGATGCCTGGCTGCAAAAAAGCTGGTAACCTTCGGTGATGTCGATGTCGCCAATGGTGTTTATATTTAGTGGTGGAATATAGATGGCGCCATTGTCTTGATAGACAACCTCCAGGTTTTCCACTCCCTGAAAAACATTCTCAGCATTAAGATCGTAAGGGATCATATAAGATGATACAAGCTCGAAATAATTCGCCTGTAAGGGGATCGTGAAATCCAGCTCCGGTTCAAATCGCACTAACCACATCCACGAAGTTATGTCTGTACGCCCATAACTTCCCGTAACGATATATCCTGAATCTGAAGTATGACAAATACCGTGGAATCGGTCTGCTTCTTCACCGCCATATTGCTGTGTCCATAACAATTCGCCTTGTGAATCAATCTTTTTCAAGACTTCATCCCAATCAGGACCTGTAATTGATATTAAAACATATCCATCATTATAAGATTGAATAATTTTTTCACCTGCAACAGGTGTTTGGCGCAAAATCGTGCCATCATCATCCATCCAGAATGTAATAGAACCAGTTATAACATATTCATTATTTTTAATTTCGACAAAAAATGTTGCAGTAGCATCATCCTCATATCCGAGATCAGGAGATCTTGTCCAAAGGGTATCTCCCTCTTCATTCAGTCTTAGCACGTAAGGACTCCATCCGATTGGTCCAAAGGTAACAGTTCCCCCGCAGATTAAATAACCACCACTCGAAACAGGTTTGCCACAATATCCGACCTCGTTTAATTCGCCACCATAGGATCTTTCCCATATTACTTGACCTTCCGAATCAGTTCTAATCACATAAACATCATCATGATCATCGTCATCTTCAACCAGATGGGTTTGCCCGGTGATCAAATACCCACCATCCTCTGTTATAGAAACATAATAGCCAAAATCGACACTTGTTACTCCAAAGGTTTCATACCATTCACGATGACCAAGATTATCGGTTTTAACCAAATATATTTCATATCTATTATTCATAGAAGAACAACAACCTACAGCAATGAAACCTCCATCTTCAGTTTGCTGAACACTTCGACCACGACTTGCTCCAATTGATAAATTTCTAGTCCATTCCCAATTGCCATTACAATCAGTTTTCCA
>CAZCRQ010000252.1:0-4513 GCA_964501095.1 uncultured bacterium
CCTCGCAGGCAGAGACGCCTACGCTACCCCTCGCAGGCAGAGACGCCTACGCTACTTGGGAATTGTTATGACTGATGAACAGCAATATCTAATGAACTGGTCGCTGACTATTCTTAAGATAGCTTCATTGTTCTTTCTATTCTTTATCTCCCTCCCAGTCGCATTAGGAAATCAAGATCCTGTCGACAGCTTGATCAACACCATCGAAATCGAACAATTGAACAACGCCGAAATCCTGACGGAATTCGAATCTGATAATACAGATTTGGAGAGGAGTAGACTCGAGAGGGAAACGAAAATATCTGTTCATTTTCCTCACAATATCTTACCCTCGGATGTTCGTTACCGCCTTCGCTTTCAACCCGATAAGGAAGATGCTGCCGCATCGGCTTATAATCGGCTCGATCTATCCTATTCAAATCTAAAAGTCGGTCTATTGCTGCATCGCGATAGCGGAGAGACATCGTTCTATGACCTCTGGCGTATCTATTTCACCGGCAGGAGTCAAAGAACGAAAGTAATCCTGGGTGATTTTCAGGTTAATCAAGGATTGGGTTGGTGCATCGCCTCGACTCCCTCATGGTTGTCAATTTATCGGATGGATTCCTCTTGGAGATCTTATCGGACTGGAATAATACCGAATCGTTCGTCCGAGGAAGGGAGAGGCTGGAAAGGAGCGGCGATCCAGTCAAACTGGGGAAATTATGCGTTCTCTCTTTGGGGTGGATATGCTGCTTACGATGCTCGTTGGGATAGTGACAGCCTTAATGTGATTCCATATTCCACTCAAGGCGATCATACAGGAGGTCGATTGAGTAGAATTGTTCAAGTCGATGAATATCACACTGGCAGCAGACTCTACTATCAAGGGGAAAAACAGATTGAGCTGGGACTGAGCGGTTGGATGTCCAGATTTTCCCGACCGATCTCGCCAAACACGGAAGCGATGAGATTTGAAGGCTTAGATCGACCGATTCAAACCATCGGTGCGGATTTGAGGATTCCACTAAAACCAACCTTGACCTTATCTACAGAGGTGAGCGTTCAGGATCGCCATGCCTGGGGCGGGGCGGTGATGGGTGTAAATTCTGTTCATACCCTTCACTTTTCCTGGATGGCATATCGTGCGACCTCAGCTTTCCGTCTCCTTCACGCTCGTCCGTATCTGCCTTTCGGAGAGAATGCGAAAGGTGAGACTGGCGGGTGCGTCGGATTTGAATCACGGGTGAATCGGATCAGATTTGGGGTATGGTGGGCGGAAGCTGTTGAAGAGGAAGTCGACGCCTCCGGTTATAGCAAACGATCCTCCGGAGGACGCTGTTACTTGATAATTCCCTTTCCTCGGATGAATACTGTGGAATGCAACTATTCACTGCGACATTATTATGAGAAGGACCACGAAGAAACACATCGCCTGCGGTTTCACGCTTTTCACGATCGAGACTCCTGGCGATTGGATTATCGTCAAGAGCATGTATTTTCTGATGATGGTTATGGAACGCTATATACGTTGTGCCATCGCGAGAGGTTAATGAATCAGTTTGAAATAACCGGTGCAATCACCTATTTTTTCCAGAAGGGGAAAAATGCCGCGCCGGTAATAGTTGAACAGACTGCACCTGGCTTGTTCCCGGCGCGACTGATCTGGCATGACGGCGTACGTTTTTCCGGTTTTTTCAAATGGGCTTTTATACAGTCGACCGATGGATGGCTTCAAGTCGGAATCACTCGATATATTTCAGATGGAGATAATATAGAATCAGGAAATCTTACCGATTTACTATTTAGAATAGGGATGGAACTTCATTATACTCACGAGGATGATTTTGCAAAATGATGAAAATATAAATAATCCTAAGGATCTTGAGGATAGGGATCTTGAGGATAGCGGTATTTCACCAAGCACTGTGGAAATCACAGAGCGCATTCAACAAGGGCAATTGAAAGCGCTGCCGGTGATGACAGTGAGCTGCCCGCGTTGTGACACCTCTTTTGAAAAGAATTGCGAAAATTTAGAGCAGATGGTTATTTGTTCCCATTGCGGCTGCAACTTTATGTATGTTGATGGATACTTGAATTATTTTAAAGCCTTTATTGAACTTTTCATTGATAAAATTCATCCAATACCTCTAGTTCCTGGTTACACTACCGGTGGAAATACCACGGTCTATCCTGATGACCTGACGGTGGTTGAGTTTGGCATCACTTATAGAAAAACGCCCCAGGTATTCTTTTTGCTTCACGGCGGCAGAGCGGCGAAAGAATGCCTGATCGGCAACCAGGTGATTCTTCCTCTCTCTATTGGAACTTCAAATTTTATAATTTTTTCCCGTAGTCTCGATACGAAACACCCCAGTAAACCAGTCACCGTGAAATGGCAGGCGATTGGCGAATTTGGCGACTATGAAAAACCCCTCTGGTTGAATTATCTGCAAAATTCGGCAGACCTGGTGCGCCACGATGAGGAAGTAGCCGCGGTGGTGATGCTCCTCATCGCCCTTGATTTTTATTATGATCACATCTTGGACCGTCTCGGCATCGACTACGAAGTGATCCGACGGCATGGTCGTCGCGCCGGGATGAACGAGAAAAAAGCCAAGTTGGAACTTATCGAACAGCACTTGGGAGCTTGGCCTGCTTCCATCGATCAACATTTACGAGACATTACCGATTATCGAAACCGAATCGTGCATCGCGTGGTGAACCGTCCTGAAGTCCAATCGTTCTCCTCGCGTCGGGCGTTCCAAATCGTGATGCGAGGCGTCTTGTTTCTAATCGAAATGTACTATCGTAAACCAAAGGGGAAAGATGATTTATAAGATAATGAGGTGTCATAAACCGTCCTTGCATATATAATTCCTAGCTTTCCGGAGTCGACCGCCACCCTTAAATTCCGGGCTGCTTACCATGAGGTTAAAGTTATGTTTAAAGGGAATTCATTACGATTTAAAGGGAATTCGTTACGATACAACACTGGTTTATGCCATACAGAACGATAGGGGATATTGGATCAGCGAGGATTGCGGACGAACTTGGGATATTCATGTCACTGATCTGCCGGTAACTACAGTCTATTATCTTCTTTTTCATCCAACATCGCCGGACACAATGTTCATGCTAGGAAAGATTAGATTATGATCTTATGCCATTTAACAGGACTTATTGGATCAATAACAAGAATCCGCGCTTACGACAAGAAAATGTGGCAGTGCTCCTTCAAGAATCATTTGATTATCATTTTTGTAATTATATTACCTGCCTTATTGAATCCTCGCTCTATCGCTTTCTCGCAGGATACGTTAGCGGTGATTGGTCAGATAGATTTTGAGGTTTGGGGTGATGTTTACGACGCCATCATCGTCGACGATTACTTGTATGTTATGACCGGCGGCACGATTCATATTCTGGATATCTCAGATTTATCAGCAGTCGAAGAACTTTCAAGTTGTTTTCCACGTAATGCTGATGGATGGGGTGGAGGAGAAGCAAAGTTCGAAATACGGTTGCCTTATGCCTATATATTAAGTCAATTTACGGGTTTTACAATTATAGATGTATCTGATCCTTATCATCGCCCAAACGAGTTAGGGAAAATACTATGTCATGTTTTCCCAAGTGCGTTGGCAATAGAGGGCAACTTGGCTTATTTTATCATCGCTTATGATTTTGATGTGGCTATTGTTGATATATCGAATCCATCACGTCCATATACAGTAAATATATTAAATGAATATGGAACTATTGTCGATTTTGCTATATCAGATTCTCTTCTGATATTGATTCAATATTACACTATGCCTAATCAAAGAATTCATATTATTGATATTTCTGATCCTAATCATCCTGTAAATCTATGCTCATTCGTTGACACTATCAATCAAGGGCATACAAGATTAGATGTTTCAGACAACATACTGGTTATCGGGAAATCAATTTACGATATTTCAGACCCTTCAGCTCCCAAATTAGTTTCGGTGTTGGATCTGGATGTATATGGAGAAATTCGTATCCAATATCCCTTGATGGCGCTGTCACATCAGCGAAATATTATTTATCTTTTTGATATCAGTGATCCATCAAATCCGCATATATTGAATCAAAAACAACCCGATATTTTTTATTATAATGTCAATGACATTCGATTTGCTAATAATGAACGTCTTATCTTATCAGTAGGTTCCGAAGGAGTCGCTATTCTGGATATATCAAATGTCATCATTCCAAGGTTAATAACGCGAATTGACCGTATGCCCGGTTTTAATACTATTTTCGCTAATGGAGAGATTGTCTATTTAACTAACAGCCATCGGGAGTTCCTAACGATTGATATTTCAGATATGTCAAATCCTGAAATACTAACAATTGTAGAAAGAGTATCATTAGCTCCTAAAATGAAACGACTTGAAGATAATCTCTATCTCGCAAGTGAAGAATCTGCGGGACTTACTATCATGGATATTTCCAATCCAGTAAATCCATTAGTAATTAATCGTTTATATGAAAACGATTATAT
>CAZCRQ010000253.1:0-4507 GCA_964501095.1 uncultured bacterium
TGTTTATCCTTTGGTATTATCCCCATCCTGTATTGTTTATCTAATTCGCCAAACTGCCAGCACCAAGGGCTGGTTCACCCCCATCAAATAAGAGTGATAGAGGGTGTTCCCGCGGATTTCATCGAGACGGTGGGCATCCATGCAGGCAACAAACACAGATTTAGTCTCGGGGTAAACCGCCACATCCGTCGCCCCAAGCCCGACGGGGATAGTAGTAACGGGAGTGGCGGTGTCATAAGGATAAGCATGGACAATCCCCTGATTGTCACCCTCGTTCGCCCAACCCCCGGAAGCAGCATAGATCGCGCCCCAATCGGAAAGCGCCAAACGTCCCGGAAAACCGTCAATGTCAATCATTGTGATCAATTCCAATTGAGGTGGCATGCTTGTGTATGCGAGAATCCAGTCATTCTCTTGAGGAAGAGTTTCCAGCACCCAAATTTTGCCGGTTATCTGGTCATAATCCCCGGTGCAAGCAACATGCAGGTGTCCCAATGGGTCAAACAGGGCATATTGCGGATTGACGCCGACCGCCATTGTGTCCAGCACCATGCCGGATCGCAACTCATAAACCCAAACACTACCCGGCCGAAATTCGAGCTTTGCGATGTCAAAACCGGTATTGATCACATAAGCATACTCCCCCTGAACCAATACCGCTTCCGGCTGCACGCCAGTATCCCAGAGATCCTCGATCTCCAAAGTTTGCAGGTTCAGCACCGATAGCGAATTTTGCAGCAGGTTAGTGATCAATAGATGTCCTTCGCTGGTCAATGCCATCGCCCAGGGATTGCGGTTTTCTGACAATCCGACGTCTATTGTTCTTGTCAACCTGATACAACCATCCTGCACCTCGAAAACCTGGAGTGAATTGGCCATGGAATCGAGCACATATAGTCTATTTTCCTTGACGATCAAGCAATTGGGGGCATCCCCTAGTCCCAGCCCTTCAGTCAGCCACTCTCCCGATTCTAGGTTGAAAAGACACAGGCTGTTTTTGCAGGCAACTGCGATGTAATCTGATTTACCTATTGATAGAGAGTTTACGGGCGAATACTCATCTGAACATGTGCAAATAATAAAAAGTAATAGGATTACTATCAGTATATAGTATAATATTTTAAACGACCAAGTCAAAAAGGTGCCAAGACTCGAAACTCTATTGACACTGAGACGTGATATCATTTCCACTCCAGCTCAAGATTTATCCGCCAGACCCGCAGCGGCATTGGCATACGATCCAGCAGTTCATATTCTTCATTCAGCAGGTTGTCTACTGATAAAGTCGCGCGCAGTTTAATTGGATCAAACGGCACTTTCCGGGAAATCCAAGTATTGAAAATTTTATACGGCGACAGACCACCGCCCGCTAAGCTATACGGATCCAAGTTGGATTCGCTGGTGTAACGTCGTCCCGAGAAACAGCTCTCTAAACCAATTATATAGAGCGATGGATGTATGGTAAACTGTGCTGATCCATAGTAATCAGGTTGGAAGGGGATAGTTTTCCGATAATATGGTGATTGCTTGTCATCATTTTTCACTTCTTGGAGTGTCAAATGTGCTCCTATATTGATAAGTTTTTGAGTTCGTCCCGTTTGCAGTGAGATTTCCAGCCCCTGGGCGACTGCGCGTCCAACATTCTGCGGGAAATACTGACCCCGGGAATTGCGTCGCCAAATAACCAAATCTTTTGTCACTCGCTTGAATGTGGTAGCGGTTAAGGAAGGATGAAATAAACATCTTGGAAAGGTGAAACCTCCGCCCATTGAAGTTTCCAAACCACGTTCCGGTTTCAACGCCGGATTTCCGCGGGCGAAAACATTCTCCACGAGAAAGGCGCTGTTGAATGGTGGAGGAGAAAAAGAGCTGCCAGCGGAGACAAAAAGATTCCAGGTAAAATATCTATTATGAGTATGCGGAATTACCGTAAGAAAAGCTGCGGTGGTTGTTTGTGCCTCTGAACTTACTTCAATTCCATCGAGTTTATCTTCTAATAAATCAGTCCGTAACTTTATCTCTAAGGCAGGCTTGATAATTTTTAAGAGTTTTTCGGCATGTAAGGTTGCAAACGCCCAGAGATCGGTTCTTTGCACCTTTCCGAGCAAACGATCAGTGACATTTCCCTCTTCCTCATGGTTCACACTCGCAAATTTCTCCTCTTCTGCTCCAGTCTGTAACTTCCCTGATATGTCGATATTATCTAAAGTAATAATATTACGATACATATTTATTTGGATACCTAATTTTCTGGATTTCTCTTCGTAATCGATCGGTATGTAAGTTGCATAGCTTCCGGTACGTGGATTGTATTGACGCATTGGACTGTTGAATATGTTACGTTTTAGCGATAAATAACAGATATTTTGTATTTCCGTATGCTCAAATTGCTTCTTAAGATCGAGGGAGAAACGAGCGCTTTGTCGTTGGTTCCGAGCTTCGGGAGTGGGTGACTGATAGAGAGGGGTCGGATTACCACCGTCTGAGCCATCCGAGGCTGAAGTAATAGTTATTAACCAATCATGTATATTATTCTGCAAAGATATCCCTAAAGAAATACGAATAAGTTGGTTATTTAAGCGTTCCTGTTCGATGTTTTGCTCATCCTGGTAGGTAAAATCACCGCGATCTGTTAAAAATCTACCGTAATAATTGATGTGCATCCCGAAGAAGAATTCTTCACCAGCCAAGCGAACCTGATGTGAACGCATCTCTTCGGTCTCATAGTAGATTTTTTCTTCTGGAGTAAAATCATGTTTATCATCTAAATTAAATTTGTATTTATTCGTATTTATTCGTGTTTTTAAGGTACTGATCCGGATCAAGCCGCCGATTGACCCAGGACCACCTTCAATTCCGTATCCCGGTAAAATTTCAATTTGCGTAATGCCGTTAATCGGGATCGCTCCCAGGTCAACCGACGTTCCCGAACCGTCGTTCAAGGTGATACCATCCACTTGAACCACCACCTGGTCGGGACGGCAACCACGAAGACTGACGGTTTTTTTCCCCCCCAAGCTCCCATCCTGATAAAGCTGCACTCCGGGCAGAGTCTGCAACGCATCGCCAGCATCACGCCAAGTCGATTCGCGAATGACTTCTTCATTAATAATTATATGATTCGGTGAATAATTGGCAGGAAAGGGAACAGTAATAGTGTCTTGCTCCAGGTACTTTCTTTGCAGATGAATGGTAATGTTTGCTGTCAATCCTTCAATCACCCGGAGGCTTTGGATTTCTGGTTCATAACCGATAAAGGTGAAGACAAGGGTATAGTCACCAGGTGAAAGAACAGCGAACTCAAAACGCCCGGCTTGATCCGTTGCCGTAATAATCCCGGCTTCGACAAGCCTTACATGCGCCCCTGATAAGGGTTCACTGATCACGGCATCAAGAACCTCTCCCTTTATACTTGGCGGTAATGAACTGTCGCCGAACGCGGGGGAGAGGACTGGGATAAAACAGATGAAAATAATAAAAATCCGTGCAATCATGCGATAAAACTATTTATTGACTATCAATCGTCTATATTCTCTTATATCAGCGCAACAACACGATTCGTCGTAGACCTACCATTATCTTGTCATTAGTTAAAGCAATAATATAACTACCTGTTGACCAGTTCGAGGCATCCAACGTGAATATGGCACCTGGTATCGGTAGGGACATAAGTAATTGTCCAGATAAATTATATATTTGTAAAATTTCAATTGTATCAGTTGGATTCAATTTAATTGTAATATAAGAATTGAAAGGATTGGGGTAAATTTCAATTTTAATACTTTTGGGCGATAGAATGGTTTGGTCTACTGCCTGCTCATGTTGCCAATGAATCGCGGCAACGGCATCCAGATCGAAACTGGGTCCGGAATCTGACACCAACTGATCCGAATCAGTAATCCGGACATAACGGGAAAATACCAAATCCAACAGACTCAAATCGAAACTGTCTCCACCGCTCACTTCTGGGTCTAACGGATCAGCGGCGCCATTTGTCGGAGTTTTTCCCGCCAAACCTTCCAGCGAAATCGGATTATAGGGGAATTCATGCCAGATAAGACCGTCTTCACTGACCGCCACAATGCCAGTTTCGGCAAAAATCTGCTGGTTACCGTAGTAAAATGCATTTTCAAAAATAGTAAAATCTACACCAATATCATCGACAATTGGGAAATCAGCAAAAGAAAGAACGATGCTTCCTGCGGAGCCCAAGGTGAGGATCTCGCGCGGATCGGCGCTGGGAGAATTGCGAGTGGCGTGAGGATCAGGCGCTCCGAGAACATTGTCTGGAAAGTAGTCCTGCCCAAAACCTGCCCCTTCGCCATAGCGGACTTCTACTACACTTTCGGGATAAGGGGCGGCGTAGCAGTAAGAAAATTCTAGACAGAACCAAAACAACAGAAGTATCATGATTCTGCAATTTAATTTACCAACTATTTCATACATCATTAAGATCATCCATGCGGAAGTTGAAATGTGACATCTTGTAGAACAAAAACAAAATACC
>CAZCRQ010000254.1:0-4443 GCA_964501095.1 uncultured bacterium
TGTGGGGATTGAGGGGTGAGGAGTGAGGGGTAGCGTAAGCCTCCGTGCTTGCGATCCTGAGTTTGAGATTTCCTCGCAGGCAGGGACGCCTACGCTACCCCTCGTAGTGCTGTGGTGTCAGCCGTCCTCGGCTGACACCACGGGTTTCGAGCGGGTTTCGAGTTTGGAATTCACGCTTTAGCGTGTCTTTGAAAAGCAACCTAAAGGTTGAACTCCAAACCAACGTGCTGTCAGCCGAGGACGGCTGACAGCACTTTATCATTTAAGCAAGATCAATTTCTGCGTATGTACTTAATCCTGTGGAACTTTTAGTACAGAACGGATTTATGTTAATTCGTGGTCATTCGTGTTCATTCGTGGTTGAATCCATCGCGGTCATCATTGCCGCTGTGTTGTAAGTGAAAGTGACCGCCGTATTGACAAAGACAAAGTACCCTTCACCGCTCTGCATATTGCCGATGGTGTTGATGATCGGTGGAATCCACAACCTGCCGTCATCGGTCATGACTATCTCGATCTCTTCCGTAATATCCACCAATGCGGCGGTGATCGGTGTCGGAGTGGAAAATGGATAGCCCAGCCAATTCCAGGTATGGGTGGCAAGGGAATACACGGTCACGGGATCGATCGGTGTCCCGGCAATCGTCAACTCTGATTCATTCCGGCAGAAAATTTGGTAGCCCTGGGTTACATCGATGTTGCCGATGGTGTTGATAATTAGCGGGATATAAATTCTGCCATCGACCTGATAAACAATTTCCAGGTCGGCGATGTTGCCGAAGACTAATGAAGCATTGAGTTCAGTCGGAACCAAGCAGGAAGAAATCAGCTCGAAGTAACGTCCCTGGAGAGGAATGGTCAGAGTCTGAGTTGTGTCCGGAGGGGCAAAACCGAACCAATCTAGGATTCCATCGATATTTTGCGCTTCGTTCCCGCCGAGCAGACTGACACGAGTGTTCGTTCCCGCCTGACCGCTGACGGCTTCGAAGGCAAAAGCGAAATAGACCAGTTTGCGGTTATCATCCTCATAAACAATGCCGCCGATATTAGCGGTATTTGCATAACGATATGCCGCTTGGGCACCGCCAACAGGCGCGATGACATCCGGATCATTGTTATTTCCTGCACCATTGAGTCCGATGAGAACTATGCGGCTATTGGGAATCACTGGCGGGACAGGCGCATTGACCGCAGGATCCAAACCGATGATGCCGTTAAGATCCACATGCTGAGCGTGAAGGTAATCACGGTAGAAATCGGTGCCGGTCAATTGTTCATCGAGGGTTTGACCGAAGAGGAAAAGGTTAACGCCATTGTCCATTGCGCCGGACAGGGCGGTTATCTCCGCCGGGCTTAGGGGATTATTTACATCTCCAGTTATCCAGATCACATTTGTATATGGCAATAGATCGGCAACGTTCGGTTCGCCAAGTTCGGCTACGTCATGATGATTGTAAACATAATTCAACTCATCAAGATCAGACATGATCCAGGTTTGATAATTCGTACCGCCATCATCGTCCACCAAAAGTATCTGCGGAGTGCCGATTAAAAGACGAAGAGTGGTGCCGATTTCATTTGCATTCGGCTCGGCAGTCAAAAAGACCCGCAGGTTGGCGAATATCCCGCCGGGGAAATTATTCGGCACATGGAACAACAATGGTTGATCAGCTTCATCGAAGTTGTCTGCATTCTCACCACCAGCGAGAAAGCCGCATAACAAGACACTCTCTTCAACAAGGACAATGCCTTCCACATCGAATTCGATATTGGCGATGACATTTTGCGCTTCCATGAATCCGGCGGCATTGGATACCGAGAGTCTCACCTCGATGGTTTCGCCCAAGTCAGGATGACCATTGCCGTCAGGATCGGAGACCAAGATGGAATCGATGGAAAGATGGGGACCATTGAACATGGTCACGGCGAGGTAGGAATTGACAATGCCGGAGCCGATAGGGTGGTCGGGTTGATTGGGGAAATCGCTGACCGCGGTCTCGACCGCCATTCTCCAAAATTCGTTATCCTCATCAGGATAGGCATTGATAATTAGAGCCCCGACACCCGCGGCGATCGGGGTGGCGACACTGGTGCCCATCCAGGTGTCATAGCCGGAGGGATTCTGGCGATCATGAAAGTACCAGGGCGTATAGCAATCGACACCGGGTGCGGCGATATCCACCCAGTTGCCGTAATTGGAGAAATCGGCGCGGTTGCCGTTACGCGTGGTCGCTGCCACCGCAATAATATGTTCATAACCGGCAGGATATTGCAGAATGTCGTCATCGTCGTTTCCTGCCGCGCCGAACATCAGCAAACCGGCATCCCAGGCGTTGTTCTGGGCGTCACGCATCGGTTGATAGGCATCGGGTCCACCATAAGAGAGGCTGATCACCTTGGCGCCATTCTCAACCGCGTAGGCAAGTGCACTGACTGCATACGAAGTTACTACAACTCCGATTGGATCACCCTCCGGTTCATAACCAGCGCGGAGTCCCATGATTTTACAATTAAAGGCGACACCCGCGCCGCCGATTCCGTTATCCCCAACTTCCGCAATCGCTGAGTTGCAACCTGTTCCATGTCCGCCGAAATCCATGGGATCATTGTCAGTCGGCCTTCCATCTTCTCCAGGCTCCATGTCTTCTTGACGCGTGGCGACGAAATCCCAACCGATAAAATCATCTACAAAACCATTATCGTCATCATCGACATAATTCCAATCTCCCAATGTCCCGGGGATTTCCGGGAAAATGGGATCGTTTGGGTCGTGATTATCGTCAAGGTCTTCGCCAGGATTGATCCAGATGTTGTCATAGAGATCGGGGTGACGCCAGTCGATACCGGAGTCAATCGCCGCGACAATGATCTCCTCCTCACCCCTCACTAGGTCCCAGGCTTCCTGCGACTGAATGGCATCATGGAACCATTGCGTATGGAACGACGGGTCATTCGGGATATAATCCATCGGAAGGAGAATATCCGGCATCGCCCATTCGATCCCCTTGATCTGCGCGAACTCCGCCGCTACTAGATACATGTCGATATCTAATGGGAAGTACAGTTTATAGTCGTTACGGGTGAGATAACGATATTCGGAACGCTTCAGTATCATCGTGCCGAAGAACGGCTCAAAATCATGGGCGCGAAACCGTTTCAGCAACCTATCAACTTCTGGAATGTCTACTTTGACAAATCCGGTTTCATCGATGATCGGGTTGACATCATCGTAAAAACGAACCAGCAGTACCCCATCGACATAGTCCAATTGCCCTGCGGCAGCGATTCCAACCAGCATCAATGCCAGTAAAACCGTGCCGGCAGTCTTGTACCACTTCATAAATACACTTTCCTTTCTCAATGACCTTAATTTATTGTCGATTGATGTATCAGGGATGGTTCCGCCAGGAGGGCTGCTGTTCTTTACACAGATGGGTGTGAAGGTAAAAATGATAAGCGTGGATATTTGTATCCTGTTCCGGCTGCTTAATTTCGTTTTCCCCGCAGACTACCTGGGTTCTTCTCTCCTGCTCCCTCTCGTTCTCGTGTCTTTGATACGTGCTTTAAGTCCGCAATATAATATGATGAATAGATTCAGTCAAAATCCTTTCTTACTACACTATCGTAAGAGAATTAACTTTGCTACGGATTCTCCATTATTGGTGGATAAGCGTGAAAAATAGATTCCACTTGAAACATAGACACCGTTCGAGCTACCATCCCACTGTGTAACCCATACACCGGCGGCGGGAACCTGTTTTTCAAATCGATCCACTTGACGTCCTAGAAGGTCATAAACAGTGAAAATAACTATCCCTTCCGATGGTGCGGTGAATTGAATCATGACCTTTGAATTTGTCGGATTCGGATAAGTCTTCAGGATTTTCCAGATCTGGGGCAACTCTACGGAAGGTCTGAGTATATCTCGATAGACAGAATTTATCCGCCCCGGCGTTCCATACAGCGTATTCGACACTCGCCAATTATTCATACCGTAGTTATCCAGGTATGGATTCTCCAGTTCAAGGGTTGCACCTTCCCCATCGGCGGTTTGTAAATGAAGAATCTCATCCGAATAGCTGACACAATCGACCATTCTTCCTTCATCATCAAACAAGCGAACCTGATCGCTATCGCCGCTGAATCCATAATCGAAGGATCCAATCACATGAATCGGATCGGAAAAACAGGATTGGAAACAGTCGAGATCATTAACAACTACCAGATACTCACCTAATTGCAAAGGGGTGGTTTCCGTAAATACGAATGAGTGTGCATCCACTTGATCGCGCAGGCTCCAATTCAACAAATCGACTTGGTCGGCGGTACAATAAAGCTCAACCCAATCTCCTGGATCGAAGTTATCGCAAGAGTTGAAATTGATCTCGTTTATAACCACGGTACTATAGTGTAAAGATACTATGTCGATTCCCCCAGCGATTG
>CAZCRQ010000255.1:0-4416 GCA_964501095.1 uncultured bacterium
CCGCGACACCATAAGCATGACCCGGTGTGTCGCAGGAGCCGATCCTCCTCGGCGCGGCGGGATTCGACACGTCGATGACCTGCAAGCCGAAATACACATAGGCGACGAAGGCGCAGCCGTCGTCGACTGCGACACCATGGGCAGAACCCGGCGTGTCGCAGGAGCCGATGATCTGATAATTATTATTGAATGTGAGTGATGAAGGGTGAGTCACCGGTGCAGCATGGTTACCGGCGCGGTCGGTGAAACGGGCGACTACCGAGGCGGCGGTGACGAAAGGCTGATTAAAAAGTGAAACTGTTGCACGATAGCTTCCATCGCCCTGATCCACGAGTGTGATCGGATTCCAGCCAGCCACCTCGACCACCGCCTCTCCGTCGGTTTCCAAACCGCAGACATCCGGCATGGTGACAAGCGTGAATTGAATCCGGTCGTGAGAGAAAAAGTCGATGTCATGCGGTTCGTAGATGAATGAACTGATCTCTGACTGAGTATCGAGAAAAATGCTATCCTTAAATGTTACGCTGATACGTCCATTATCCGCTCGACCTTGAGCACCAATATAGTAGGTACCATCCTCTCCTGAGAGAGGGGGGAGGACAATTGGGGTATCAAAATTTATCCAATCTCCGAACGGTTCACTATCATGATTTAGAGTGATAAATACTCTAAGCGCTGTACACGCCTTGTATTGAATTTGAACATGTATGGAATCATTACAATTAATGTATCCATTTGGACTCATACTGATAGAGAGTATTTCGGGAATAGCGTTGGGATTCCTTCCATCATAAGGATTGTCCCGCGGCGGCTCCGGTGGAGTCTCCAGCTCGCAGGAGAGCAAAAGAAGCAACAGCAGCAGCGAAAGGAGTGGAAGAAATGTTATAAACCGCAAAGAAGCAAAGCAGCAAAGACAACTTCTAGCCTTTTCCATGTTTTCCTCCATAGCTTTTGTTTCTTATGAATGACTCCCTCAGAATAGTTTTAAAATAATAAAAAAACCTTTAACCACCAAGACCCCAAGACCCCAAGACACCAAAGTTCACCGGCGTAAACCGGCAACAATTCTCTTAGGATGAAGCAACAAATCCAAGGCCTCAAGGGGTGAAGTGACCACTAAATCCGCCTGTTGGACAGCTTCATAATAAGCCCCTTCTCCGCCGATGACACAGATCGAGAGCGCAGCTTCCTGAAAAGCGGCGATGTCATTTGCGCCATTGCCGATAAAAATTGTCTGCTCAGCACCAAGTTGGTGCACCATCGTGGCTTTGTAAACATATTCATTACGAGTTTTCATACGATGAATTGTTAGATCATACTCTTTGATGAGCTGTTTTGCGGTGCCGAATGTATCAGCCGTGATAATGGTGAAGGTTATCAGTTTTTCGAGTTGTTTAATTTTATCGACAACTCCATCAACAAGTATGCCATCAACTGCCAGGGTGCCGTTGAGGTCGCTGAGAACATGATGGATTTCGAGGGATTTCCATCCCGGGATGCTTAATTTTATCATATAAATCTCACGGGTTTGTCAAGTCCAAGCGGCTTGCTGAGGAGTTTATCGATCACCGACTCGGGCAGGAGATTAGCGAGAATCGGCAGCCAGCGTGCGAACGGATGAACCGGGTAGCGTGCTTTGGGCTTAGGATTTTCACAGATGTCACGTATAGCTTGGGCGACCGGTCTCGCCCCCCAAAAATAGCGACGCTTGATGACGCCTTCCCTGATAAGACGTTTGTAGTATTCGATGTATGGGGAATCCGGGGAGGTGATTCGTTGGTAGGATTGTTCTTTTGCCGTTGCTCCAAAACGTGTGGCGATAGGACCCGGTTCGATGATTACAACTTTGATTCCCCAAGGGGCAACTTCCATCCGTAAACTGTCGCTGAGTCCTTCCAGGGCGAATTTAGTCGCCGAATAGACACCACTCAGAGGAAAAGCGACACGTCCGACCAGGGAACTGACCATAATGATTCTCCCCTCACGTCGGGCGCGCATCTCCGGCAGCACCAGTCGAGTGAGCGCGAGGGGAGCGAAGACATTGACATCGAAAAGGAGACGTGTTTGGTCGGCTTCCATCTCCTCGATGGCGCCACGCAAGCCAAAACCGGCGTTGTTCACGAGAATATCGATGGGACCGAGGTCGCTGCGAATCTTCTTGAACACTTCTTTCCGTTCGATGGCGTTGGCGACGTCCAGGGGATAGGGATGAATCAGCTTCGACCGTTTCGCCAATTCAGCGAGACGCTCTTTATTTCTGGAGCTGGCAGCGATTCTCCACCCCCGTTTGGCTAATAGTTCAGCGGCGGCAAATCCAATTCCGCTGGAGGCTCCTGTTATCCAGATAAGCCCTCTCGGTAAGCCCATCACTCTCCTCATTCCTTTTAATGATCTTGGCTTTTTATAGTTAATGATCTACTTCCTTAAGAACCTCGTTTACACCTTTCCGTCCCGGCAGTACAGAAACAGTTTCAATCGCCGATTCAACTTTTCCGAACGGTGGCATGATGTATGCCCCTTCCACCAGGTTCAAGGTGTCGAGTAGTGTCTGTTGAGCGATAAGAATGCCCTCTGCGGCAGCGAAATCCTTTCCTTTATCGGAAGCTTTCTGCATCCGTTCCCGGATCACTTTAGGCACCTCCATCCCCGGCACTTCATTATGATAAAATTCAGCATTCCGGTAGGAGGCTAGGGGCAAAATTCCCACAAAAACCGGAATATGCAAATCTTTCATTCGTTCCAGTGTTTGCGCTAATTTTTCCGAATCGAAAACCGGCTGAGTCAGGATAAATTCAGCTCCGGCGTCAACTTTTTTATAGAGACGGTCGATTTCCAGTTCAAGATCAATTGCGCCGGGATTGAAGCCGGCACCGAGAAAGAAGGAGGTCGGCTGGGAGATCGGATTGCCCACCAGGTCCTGCCCGCGATTCAAACGGGAGGCGATGTGCAATAAACCAATGGAATCGACATCGAAAACAGCCGTCGCCATCGGGTAGTCACCAAGTTTCGGCGGGTCTCCGGTAACACAAAGGATATTGTTCAACTCCAATGCCTCCGCACCGAGCAGATCGGATTGCATACCGAGAATGTTACGATCACGGCAGGCGTAATGCAACATTGTATCCATTCCGGTTTTCATCTGGATCAAGTGTGCCAATGCCATGGAACTCATCCGTGCCGACGCCCGTGGTCCATCGGGGATATTGACCACATTGATTCCGGCTTTCTGTAAGAGACGAACCTGCTTCAGGATTTTATCGACATTCGGGCTGCGCGGCGGATTTATTTCGCAGGAGATGGGGAATTTCTTCTCATCCAGCAGCACGCCGAGTGGGGAGCGTTGCGCACGCGGCGGCAGCTTGAATTCCGGCTCTTGTTCAGGTTGGGAGATTTTTAACCTCGTTTCCCCTTCATCAAATTCCACTAGTATCGTACGCAGTGCCCGTACCGCTACCGCCATGGCACGAATATGCTGGGGTGTTGTGCCGCAGCAACCGCCGAGAAAACGAACCCCATGCTTGATCATGCGTTTGGTGAACTCAGCGAAATACTCCGGTGTTGACAAGTAGATCAGTCTGCCTTCGCTTAATTTCGGCTCCCCGGCGTTGGCGAAAGCCGAAAGCGGTTTATCGGTCACCTCACGCATGGCGATGATCCCATCGAGAATTGTCTGCGGTCCAGTGGAGCAGTTCAACCCGATCATTTCAACCGGTTGGTCATTCAAAGCGCTGGCGATCTGGGAAGGAGTACGTCCATAAGCAGTCAATCCAGTGTGGTCGATGGTCATCATGGCGACAATCGGCAGATCGCTGCGCTGACGAATAGTATGAATTGCCAAAATTATCTCATGCAAGTCGAGAAAAGTTTCCAACATAAAAAGATCCACTCCGCCTTGCAGCAGACCCTCGACTTGAACGGCGAATGCCTGACGGGCATCTTCTTCACTGATTTTTCCGATTGGAGCGATGGGTTTGCCGAGGGGACCGATCGAACCCGCCGCCAGTACCCCGACCCCTTCCTGAGCGCAACGTTTTGCCAACTTTGCCCCCACCTGATTGATCTCAACCGTTTGATCCTCCAATCCATGCTTGCCCAGCTTAAATGGATTCGCACCATAAGTGTTGGTCTCTATTACCTGGGCGCCAGCACGGATATATTCACGGTGGATCGCTCTGACCAAGTGCGAATCGGTCAGGTTCAATCCATCATAATTGCGGTTGAGATAGACTCCTTTGGCGTAAAGCTGCGTGCCCATCGCCCCATCGCCTAGAACCACCCCCTTTTCAAGTTTTTTTAAAAAAGGATGCATATATGACTCATCTGTTGAGAAAAAGACGAATCAATATAATTCTCTTCGTAGAGATAGAAAAGTCATTGGGGACGAGTTGAAGAATCCATAGTTTTATTCATCAATAT
>CAZCRQ010000256.1:0-4403 GCA_964501095.1 uncultured bacterium
CACAACAAGTAGTGCAGGGCACCCGCCTGCACAACAAGTAGTGCAGGGCACCCGCGAGGAAATTGGGCGGAAATTATACTATTTGTCCTTATTTACTAGGCGCTGTATTCCTTCAACAGCGAACGGGCAATGACCAAACGTTGAATCTGATTTGTACCTTCGTAAATCTGGGTAATTTTGGCGTCACGCATGAATTTTTCAATCGGTTCGTTCTTCAACATACCCCATTCTTCATAGAAATCGATGGCTTGCGTGGTCACTTTCATGGCGACATCAGATGCCAGGAGTTTGCACATGGCGCTGAGCTTGGAGATATTCTTTACACCGGCATCGAGGGCACGTGCGGTGGTGTAGACCAATTGACGTGCAGCTTCGATCTCAGTCGCCAT
Source organism: uncultured bacterium (assembly GCA_964501095.1). Classification (GTDB taxonomy): domain Bacteria; phylum Electryoneota; class Electryoneia; order Electryoneales; family Electryoneaceae; genus CAZCRQ01. Next base: position 390 of record CAZCRQ010000256.1, read on the forward strand.
ATCCGCCAGGATAAATTGCATCCCCTGTTGGTGGGCGAGCGGTTCCCTGCCGAAATGTCCCTCTTTTGCGCGCCTCACCGCCAGGTCGAGCGCGCCTTGCGCCAAACCCACCGCCTGAGCAGCGACTCCGGGCCTGGCGCGATCCAAGGTCATCATCGCATTGGCAAAACCATGTCCTTCTTCCCCAAGGCGATTCTTTACCGGCACCCGACATTCATTAAAATAGAGTTCCCGCACACTGACCGCACGTATCCCCATTTTATCTTCTTCATAACCAATGACAAAACCGGGAGTGCCTTTTTCCACAAGAATGGAACTCACTCCACGCGTGCCGCGATCCGGACGAGTGGAAGCGTAAACCGTATACAAATCCGCCGCTCCGCCATTCGTGTTCCATTTCTTCTCCCCGGTGATCACATACTCATCACCGTCGAGAATCGCTTTCGTCTTCTGCGCGCCGGCATCCGATCCCGCTTCCTTCTCGGAAAGCGCAAATGCGATCATCTTCCTTCCCTGAGCGACCTCGGGAAGATACTTCATCTTCTGTTCTTCGGTGCCGCTAAGAATGATCGGAAACGATCCCAGCGCATTCACCGCATAAGCCACTCCCACGGCTCCGCATACTCGTGAAAGCTCTTCAACCACCAGGCAAAGATTGAGTATTCCGGCGCCCTGACCGCCATATTCTTTCGGAATCCAAACGCCCATCAAGTCGGCTTCCTGTAATCGTTTGATAATCTCCCAAGGGTAGGTTTGATCACGATCCAGTTCCGCTGCAATCGGGCGAATGTAGCTCTGGGCGAGGTAACGCGCTTTTTCAATATATTCAATGTTGGTCTGATCCATCAGCTCACGCATGGCAGTCCTCTTTCTTAAAACTCTGATTGATGAGTTTATCTCACTTTCATTTATCGTTGTTGGATTTTACGATCAGATGTTTATGTCTTCAGAAGGTGTGACGTCAGGTAAGATACTACAAACATTCAAGCTCTTCAATTGTCTTGATGACTGGATTCTGAAAATGCCCGGTTTCCCAATCCTGTTCAGCAATCATAAGAATCCTCCGTTCATCCTCATCGCTGCGGTATCGTTCGGAAAGATTCGGCGGCGGCAGCACCGGTTCGCCGTCAAGAATAATCCGGCAGACACGATCCAGGGAAGCATCCCTGCCGGGCAGTAAATCCGCCAAAGTGGTGTAGGTCGGTTGTCCGAGATGGAATTTGGGCATTTGCACCAAGGGGAATTTGATATTGTAACGGAAAAGGAAACTATAAGCGAAGCGTAAAGCCAGACGTTGGATGGTTTTCGACACCGCACGCCATGGCAAATTCAGATTTGTATCAAGAATACGCTCATACTCCTCCACCCGAGTTACAGTTTGTACGAACGGCATCCCAGCATACCAACCGCTGGTGGAGGCGATGACCTTCCTGCCCAGGCACGCCATCTCCAGACCGGCGGTGCTATAGAAAACCAAACCCAGAGTCGCCAAATCCATCAAAGTATAGGAGCTAATGTCATCCTCGGGCATTACGATCTTCACATTCGTCGGTAGCGAATTTTTCAACTGTTGGAAGAGACGATACTGACGTTGGTTGATACCGAGGTTCTTGTCCTTGGTGTTTGGATGGACACGGATCACCAGGTCGATCTCGGGATGTCGTTTCAGATAATCTAAGGTTGCGAAGATCCAGCGATCCTGTATGCCGAAGGGATGGTTGTATTCGGGTTGATTGGCGGTCTCATCATCGGTGTTGGGGAACATGACCCACAAGGGACGCTGCGGATTTAATCCGAGCTGTCGGCAAACTTCCGCTTCGCCGTTCGCTGAAGGAACCGGGCTGAAAGTATGCCATGCCTGATTTCGTCCATAACGTCGTTCCTGCCAGAAGTTAAGAATAGTTCTCAGCTCCTCTTCAGTCAAGGGCACCGCGCCCCAATCCTCCCACAGTTTCGGATAAGGTTTTAGAGAGTGACGGGGTCCTTCGGTGAGCCAGATCGCTTCCTTGATCCAGCCGCGTTCATGGGAGACAATACGAATTCCTCGTTGCTGCGCCAAACGATAAAAAACCTGCAATGAGCTGAAACGTCCGCTGAAGAGAAAAACCACCTCCGGTCGATGCACCTCCAAAGCGCGATTCAGACCGAAGGCAGCTACCAGTCCGCTGTAAAGATAGCTGCGGTATCCCTGAATCACCTCGGGATCTGTCAGGTCGAGCTGATAATTGCGAACATGGGTGTGAATCGAGGATTTCACCCAGTCGCCGATCTCCCAACTGCGGTAAGTCGCCGTCGTCATTTCTTCAGGAGGCACAGATTGCGCCCAGCGCTTCGCTTCCTGAAATTCCTCGATGGTGATATACCTGCCCAGCCAGTTATATGGCATTGCCAATTCAGCCGCGAGTTTTGTCGCTTTCGCCTGGCATTGCAGGCAGGAGAGCGCATTTCGCGGACGCGCTGATTTCCAGTGCATGTCGCAATCGGAATACAAGGCATCGCAGAAGAGATAGTTCACTTCCGCTCCGCGCAGACGCAGACCATGAATTATCGTCATCTCCTGGACGCCATGAAGATGCCAGGCAGTGTAAGGGGAATAACAGAGTATGCGTTTGGTTGACATTTTCATCTTTTCCATCTTTCAAATCCTGTATTTTTATAGTCGCGCCGCTTCCACCTGCGCGCGTTCATAATCGGGATGGCGTCCGATGTCCAACCAGTATTCACGGATGGGGAAATTCACCACCTGCCGTCCCTCAATCAATAATCTCTCAATCAAGTCGGTCATATCGAAACGCTGGTTTTTCGGGATATATGCGAACATTCGGGGTTCCAGCAGGTAGATTCCGGCGCTGACAAAGAATTTCTTGGTGGGTTTTTCGGTGATTTTCGAGATCCTGACTCCCTCCATCTCCACAACACCGTAAGGTAGCTGGAATTCATAAATCCGGGTGGCGACAGTCATCTCGGCACGGTGTTCGCGATGAAACTGAAACATCGACTCGAAGTTGACATTGGTGAGGATATCGCCGTTGATGATCAGTACGGTATCATCCGGCGGCGTCATCAAGCCAAGCGCTCCGGCGGTACCCAGCGGCTGCTCCTCGTTGACGTAGTTGATGTTGATCCCAAATTCTGATCCGTCTTGAAAATGGTTGATGATTACTTCCGGCTTGTAATGTGTGGAAATGGTGACGTTACGGATGCCGGTTTCTTGGAGATTTTCCAGAGTCCGTTCCATCAGCGGGCGATCACCGACCGGCAGCATCGGTTTCGGAGTGGTGTCCGTGAAGGGACGCAATCGTGTGCCGAATCCCCCCGCCATGATCACCGCCGAAAGCGATGGTTTGTCCTCCATCAATTCGGATAACTCGATCAGATCGAGCAAGAATCCTTCATCGTCAACTACCGGCAATTGACGGATGGACTTGGCTCGGAAGAGACGGAGAATCTGCTCGGGACTCATGTTCGGTTTGGCGACAGTCGGGGTGCGATATTCCTGGGGACGATAAACCAGCAGCGCGGAGACAGGAGCATCCTGGCTGAGATGATCGAGGGAAGCGCGACGGACATCGCCGTCGGTGATTGTAGCCAGCAGCTTTCCCCGCCCATCGACGACCAACGCGATCCCCAGCGCCCCGCGATCGATCGCTTCAATCGCCTGACGAACTGTGGCGTCCGGAAGAATCAGCACTTTCTCCAATCGTTTCCGTCGCGCAGACGAGCCCAGCTTCTGCAGCGAAAAACCGGATTGCGAGGAGAGTTCCAAGGTCTTGATTATTTTTGGATTGTCGCTGGTTTTACGTGGAATCAGCGCCAGGTTGCCGATATGGTGATGGTGGAAATTTTTGATTGCTGCGTAGTTCATTTGAAATCTCAGCATATTTCACGCGGTAGCGTAGGCTTCCCAAGTAGCGTAGGCGTCTCTGCCTGCGGAATCGCAAGCACGGAGGCTTACGCTACCCCTATTGATGCGCAAATCCGGTGCCATAGGTATGCTTTAGAAAAACAAGAAGA
>CAZCRQ010000257.1:0-4402 GCA_964501095.1 uncultured bacterium
AATAAAAACCGTTGAAAATATGTTGGATTCTGATTATATTCTGACAAAGACTAAGCTTAATGCAAACTTCTGAAGGAGAGAATAATTGATGGAGCAACAACGCCTCTCCGCCATAATGTTCACCGACATCGTCGGCTACACCGCTAAAATGGGCGCCGACGAGGTGAAAATGCTGCGCCTGCTGAACGAGCACGACGCGCTGGTCAAAACAGCCGTTGAAGAGCATCAGGGTGAAGTCATTAAAAGCACCGGCGACGGCTTTTTGCTGCGCTTCGACAGCGCCACCAACGCCGTTCTCTGCGCTGTCGCCATCCAGCAGGCGCTGGCTGGATACAATCAGGACAAGGCGGAAGCCGACCGAATCACCGTGCGCATCGGCATCCACTTGGGAGACATCGTCATCCGCGAGGGGGATGTGTTCGGCGACGGAGTAAATGTGGCGGCTCGGGTGCAGCCGTTGGCTGAGCCCGGAGGCATCTGCATCACTAGGGCCATCTACGATGTAGTGCGCAAGAAAATGGAGATAAAGGCAGTGGAAATGGGTCCGCAGCAGTTGAAGAATGTAGACGAGGCGGTGGAGGTGTTTCGGTTGTTAGCTGACACAGTCAGCCCTAAGGAATTGCGTCGCACCCGCCGAAAAATAAAACTGAGGCGGAACTTAATAGTTGTTTTGGCGGTTAGCGCTTTTGCATTAATGTCAGCGTTAATTTCATTTCGTAAAGAACTATTTGAACCAAGGAGTTACTCAACATATGAATATCAAAATGAGAGACACGAGGTGATTCTAAAAGACGCTCGCGGAAGATTATACAAACGGATATCAACTTCCAATCCTGATGATTATTTTAGTAACGTCACAATAATTGAAACGTTAGCCGATGAAAAAGTGAAGTGTCTGTTGACTATAGAAGGTGATAAAACCGGGTGTGGTCGTCTAATTTGTTTGGACACAAAGGCCAATGTAGCATTTGTAGATAGTATTAACGAATCGGAGGTCCCTGTGGACAGTATATTGACCGATTCTGGTCCTAGTGTCAAGAGCTGGACTCAGCAGCCGGGTTATAGATGCCTCGGAGCATTCGTGGCAAATGTGGATGGTAAAAGTAAAGGACGCGAAATAATTGCAAGCTTTTATAACTTCGGCTTTTTCGCCACTTGCATAAGAGTTTATAGCAACCAAATCAACCGACAACTCTTGATGTCTGTATGGAATAGAGGTGCAATGGAAATTTTGGGATTTTACGATTTATCAGGAGATTCAGCAAAAGAGATTCTTTGTCTGGGAAATCTCAATTGGCGTCTTCCTTACTTTCAGGTAGTCCTTTGCCTTAAGCCTGAAAAAACTGGGCTTGGAGTTCCTGATCATTCACTCGGAAGAACCGTGTATGAACCGAGAGGCATTGTATCACCGGGATGGAGTAATCTCTTGTGGGCAGATTTTGTTCCGTTTCTTGTTAGGTCGGATACCATTCAATTCTGTAGTTTTATCGACAGTAGTTTTACTGCATCAGACAAGAGCAACAGAACAAATGCCGAAATCGTTGTGTGGATGACCGATAGCCGTATATACTGGCTTGACGGTGACGGCAATCAAACCAGATTTGGATTGCAGGATCGGGGACCCATAACGCCTGAACAACTGATAACTCGCCCAAACATAATCAGGATTACCGAAGAAAACATTGATTCGCTAAGGTCAAGATTGTTTGATGGAAAACTCTTCATCGCGCTTTCACAATGAAGGAAGGTAAAAGAACATGACTGATAATCAATACACAAGTTTCAAATCCTGCCTAACTATATTGAAATTAGCCAAGATGCGGCAAATCGCCCTGAAAATTTTAGCGATTTCCGCTTTCTTGATCACACTCACATCATGTCAAGCTGAATCTCCACGAATTACTAAAATTGTCAGTCCTGTCTCATATGTTCTCGACAATGGCGACTCAATTAAGCTGCGGGGAGTAAATGAATTCGGTCGCAATTACCCTCTTAGCCAGTGTGCACAGGAGCTGGTTAATAACCTCTCAGTGAAGTTTTCAGAGAGGCAGAAATGTGATAAGGCGAAATTCACATTAGCATATTTGAAGTATTCAACAGGTGGTGTCCAGTTATACAGGTACAATCAAGATTTGGGGGAAGTTCTTATCTCGATGGGCATGGTTCGAGCAGATTCATTATATCATCCTCTGTGCAAACAATATTTAAAAAAAGAAAAAGAGGCTAAAGAATCATGGTCGGGATGGTGGGCTGTTCCTCATATATTTTGGTCAAAGGATATTGGATTGTTTCATAAATCACCATATGGTGACATGAAGCAAATACAAAATCCTTTGGAATTGAAAGACACCTGCAGCATTATACTGCCGGGTCTCGAGTCATTTCTTTGTCATTGGAAAGTCAAATCAATCAAAAATAAATTCACAGGAGAAGTCATTATTGAGATTGTAGATACAGTAATGACCGGAGAATTATTAAAAATAATAAATACTTGCGGACAAACGGAATTTTCAACCATTGATTTTATTCATGGAGACAAATTCATCGAGTATCTTCCACCTGCTGAGGTTCCCGGAGACACATCCAGGATACTAAAACTGAAAATGACAGAGGATCAAAAAAGGAATTTGAAGATGCGTCGCGATAGTATCATGCGGTGATACAACGGCGTGTCCGGCGCGCCCAGCAGCCTTCCGATCCGGCAGCCCCACTCCGGATGGGCGTACAGATCGCCCGGCAGGGTTGCTAATCGGTCGCGGACGTCCTGCAGCAGGCACTCCCAACCGACGGCTAACTCCAGGTCGCCCGTCCGACTGACAGCCAGATCGCCCTCATCATCGAACAAGATGTCAGTTCCCCGATAAGCCTCGCTCATTTCACCTCGCAAGGTATCGGCGCCGGATTGGGCGTCCCGGCAGCCTGCCCGGTCACCTGAACGATCACAAGGCCGGCGGGCAGCTTGACTTCAAGATTCTCGACAATTGCTTGCACCAGCTTTTGGCAGAAGTCATCCGAATTGTTGGTGTTCTGGATTGCTGCCTTGACCGCGTCACCTGTTAACGCCATGTTGATCCTCTTTTATTCATTTACTCATCCAATTACATCCAATTCGCTTGACTTTGCCTCCATATATGGATATAATTGGACGCATAAATGGATATATGTTCGGTTAATCAATGAAAAACAACTTCCTCAAACTGATCGCCGAAATCGACGAGTTCAAAGGCTACTGGAAAGGCTTGAGCATCTTGCCTGTAGAGACTCTGTCCAAACTGCGAGTTCTGGCGACCATCGAATCCATCGGCTCCTCCACCCGCATCGAAGGGGCTAAGCTCAGCGACCGCGAGGTGGAAGCATTGCTCTCCGGCCTGCTGCCCTCCTCCTTCCGCAACCGCGACGAGGAGGAAGTTGCCGGTTATGCTGAAGCCATGAAACTCATCCACGAGTCCCACGGCGAGATCGACCTGACCGAGAACAACATCAAGTATCTCCACAAGGTGCTGTTGAAGCATTCAGCCAAGGACCAGTGGGATCTTGGCAATTACAAGACGCTGCCCAATCACGTGGCTGCCTTTGACGAATCGGGACGACAGATCGGAATTGTCTTCGAGACCACTTCTCCGGCGGATACGCCGCGGGAGATGGAGCGGCTTGTCAAGGATTCGCGGCAAGAACTCGATCAGGCGGAGGAGCATCCGCTGTTCGTCATCGCCGACTTCACGCTCCGTTTCCTGGCGATTCATCCCTTTCAGGACGGCAACGGTCGGCTCTCGCGCATCCTCACCAACCTTCTGCTCCTTCGGGCTGGTTACGATTATGTCCAATACAGTTCGCTGGAGCGCATCCTGGAAGCCAATAAGGATCGCTACTATTCCTCGCTGCGCGCCTCGCAGAATGCGCTGAAAGCGACCGAAGGCGACACAAGCGTCTGGACCGAATTCTTCCTTGACATGCTCCGCAAGCAGCAGGAGCTGCTGCGCCAGAAACTGGAGCGCGAGCGTCTGATGACTGTTCGATCTAAACTGTCCGCCTCTATCCTGCGCTATGCCGAAGAACAAGGTCGCGTCACCGTGGGCGGTCTAGCCCAAGCGCTCGGCGCCAGCCGCAACACCGTCAAAATCCATCTGCAAAAGTTGGTCGAAGAAAACCTTCTGACGCTGCATGGCAAGGGACGCGGGGCGTTCTATACCCCGAAGTGATCACCGCTTCGCCTTCACTGTCGCCGAGCAGGGAATGGGAGCGCCGGTCACGAAGCAGGCCGGCATCGTCCCCTGCGGACCTCCGGTCACCACCCCGGCGCCGTTCTCGCCCAAGTCGATCGTCCCGCTCGCTTTCACTTTGCAGTTGACGCAGACGATCTCAACGTCTGTGTTTGAAGTCACCTTCACCTTCCCGTCCTTCT
>CAZCRQ010000258.1:0-4398 GCA_964501095.1 uncultured bacterium
ATTATATTATGTATAACCTTAGGGAAGTGTTTGAAATTGCAGAACAGATCGAACGCAATGGGGCAAAATTCTACCGTAAAGCTGCGGCAACCTTCGGAAATATGCTGGCGGGAGCGTTACTCAAGCAATTGGCGGATTGGGAGGATGAACATGAAATCATATTCAACCGTCTGAAACATGAACTTGTAGATACGCAGGGTGGCAAGGAGTTGTATGATCCCGAGGGTGAAGCGGTCGCCTATTTGACGGCGATTGCTGACGGCGAAGTGTTCAAGATCAAAGAAGATCCAACTCAACTCTTAACCGGAACAGAATCCTTGACAGAGATATTTCATATCGCTTTAAGATGTGAACGAGATTCGATCACCTATTATCTCGGTCTGAAAAACTTGGTTGGGGAAACTTCAGGTAAGGAGCAAGTCGAGAGGATCATCCAGGAGGAAATGGGGCATATTTGTTTGATCAATACAAAAATGATGGAGTTGAGAAAATGACATATTTACCTTATCAAGCAGTTCAAATTAGCGACCATGTTCATTGGGTTGGGGCGATCGATTGGGAATTACGTGATTTTCACGGCTATGCCACCCCGCGCGGCTCTACTTACAATGCCTTTCTCATCCTGGCAGATAAAATCACCCTGATCGACACGGTAAAAGCGCCATTCAAAGATGAGCTGCTGGGGAGAATCTCCTCGCTAATCGATCCTACCACAATCGATTACATCATCTCGAATCATTCGGAGACCGATCATACCGGCAGTCTGCCTGAAGTGATAAAACAGGTGGAACCATCGCAGGTGTTTGCCTCAGTCAAGGGTGTGGAAGCGTTGCAGGCGCATTATGGGATCGGCAATAAAATAACGCCCGTGGAAAAAGGCGGGACTTTATCCCTAGGCAATATGACGCTGACATTTCAAGAGACACGTATGGTGCATTGGCCCGACAGCATGTTCACCTATCTCGATGCGGATAAGATCCTGTTTTCCAACGACGGATTCGGGATGCACCTTGCCAGTTCGCAACGGTTTGCTGATGAATTGGACCTCGGGATTATTAAAGAGGAAACTGCTACATATTATGCTAATATCCTCATGCCGATGTCTCCCGCAGTGGCGAAAGCAATGAATGGCTTGGAGAAATTGGGGAAGATCGATATTATTGCACCTGATCATGGACCGGTATGGCGCAAAGATCTGGAATCAGTTATCGCTTGGTACCATGATTGGTCATCACGGGTTTTCACCGACAAAGCGGTGGTGATTTATGATACCATGTGGCAAAGCACGGCGAAGATGGCGAAAGCGATCAGCGAAGGAATTATGTCCGGAGGAGTCAAGGTCAAACTGATGCCGCTCAAGGTGACCGAGCGCAGCCAAGTGGCACTGGAGACACTCGATGCCGCAGCTTTGGTGGTCGGCTCGCCAAATCTCAACAGCGGAATTTTGCCGACTGTGGCGGATATTCTCACATATCTGGAAGGTTTAGCGCCAAAGACGCCGATTGGAGCGGTCTTCGCTTCCTATGGCTGGAGCGATAAAGTCATCCGTCTCCTCGAAGAGTGGATGACACGGATGAAGATCGAACTTGTCGGTGAAGGAGTGAAATCCAATTATGTCCCGCATGAAGATGTGATCAAGGATTGCTTTTCTTTGGGAACACGCGTTGCAGAACAGATAAAGGAGTTTTTAAAAATGTGAAATATTCACTAAAGAAAGTCTCTTCTATCACGCTGCATGATCGTTCCAAATGAAATGAGTCAGATTCCCGTTCATTATTACGATCATTCTCATCTTGTATTCTTTTATATTCTTCATCTTATCCTGCATTCTCATCTCAACAATACTACTTTCTGTGTCCGCACTTGATCTGCAAACCATACCTGTACGAAATACAATCCGCTAACCAGATCACCTTTTGTTAATGCTGCATCGAAATTGAATGGGTACTGTCCCGCATCATGGTGTTGAGTGGTTGAGTACACCTGTTGCCCGAGGATGTTAAAGAGCGCAAAGCGAACATCTCCCTCAATGGGCAATGAGTATGGCACAGTCACTGTCTGATTGAACGGATTCGGGTATGCCAAGCCGACTGAAAATTCAGAGGGAACAGCCGCTAAATCCAACACATCCAGCGTGATCTCGGTGTACGCTCCCTCTCCGAATTTTTCCTTCATAGTAATCATGTCCGCCAGGATTTCACCATCCGATGCCAGCGCTCTCACCATGATCGGGTGACCGGTTGTGAATCCAGGTAATCCAAGCTCCGGCGAGCCACGCCAGGCGGTCAATGGAACAGGAATATCTTCATCCAGACATTGTTCCGGTATTGCACCCTTGCCCACGAGCAGATCGTGATCATAAAGTTCTATGACCATTGGATTCTGCGTTTTCAGATCATCAGACAATCGAACCAAAACCGCGTAGGGCAACCCAGTGGCAGGCGGGGCGTCGTCAACTTCAGGAAGTATGAGAACCTCATATAAAGTGCGGTCAGCCGTCCTCGGCTGACCGTATAAAGTCGGGTGTCCTGGACTACTTGTTGTCCAGGAAGATCCTGCTGCCAATAAAACTTCCGAATGATAACGGAATGTCGCATCCTCGGTGGGGAAAATCATGTACCCTTCCCCGGGTTGCATGTTGCCAAGTGTATTGATGGGAATTGACGGAATCCAGATCCGCCCATCATCGGTCTGCACAATCCGGTAACCACCCTCGATCTCGGCGAGTGCAACCTGCACCGGCACCGGCGTATCATACGGATACCCAATCCAGTTCCATCTGCTGGCAGTAATAACGTATTCCGTTTCCGGATCGAGAAGCTGTCCCTCAACTGTCCACTCAGATTCTTCGCTGACAAAGATTCGATAGCCTTGATTTACCGAAATATCGCCGATTGTATTTATAACACCCGGTCGATATATGTTACCATTGTTCTGGTAGATAATTTCCAGAGCGTTGACTCCCCTAAAGACGATAGCAGCATTTAAATTAACTGGCAGGAGATTAGTAGAAATCAATTCAAAATAATTGGATTGTAAAGGAATGATGAATATTATAGGTGGAGGATAGTTAATTGCCTGCGAACAATCAAATATTCTAAAGTACTCACAGTCAGCAAGATAAGCATATGGTATTGATAATGCTACATTATACGAAATTCCTGGTGTATCGTAATATCCTGTTTCAACTGGTTGATCAGGAGAACTAATGTCTATTATACGTAGACCAGACATATGATCAGCTATATAAGCGTAATTTTCATAAACTACTATTCCATTAGCATTATCTTGAGTTTCAAAATATCCAATTTGAATAGGGTGTATCGGGTCACTAACATCGATTATGCATAATCCATGCTCTCCTTGCTCTACTTCTGCTATGTAAGCAATGTCATTTAATATCGCCACGCATACTGCCCAACCTGGAGTATCATAAAATGTCACCCGTGAAGGATGGAGGGGGTCACTAATTTCAACTATACTCAAACCACCACCAGTAGCGACAAATGCATAATTACCTATTACTTGAACGTCTTGGGGGTCTCCTGCAAACCAGCAATGACCCGTTTCTACTGGAATCACTGGATTGTTGATATCGATAATAAGTAAACCATTTCTTTGTGGTATGTCAACTCCATCAGAAGCAATGAAAGCATAATTACCTGAGATTGTAATAGCATTAAAACTTATCCAAAGTGCACCAATATAGTTTCCTAATAGCTCAGGGCTGTACGGATCATTTATATCATAAATATGCATATAGCTTCTATATTGATCTCTGCTTAAAATATAAGCATAATTTCCTGCAACTGCAACATCAAGAGCAGTTCCATAACCTCCAAAACGAGAAACTTCTATAGGATTAGTAGGATCGCCAATGTCAATGATTTGTACATAATTATGATTCGCTAAATATGCATAATGTCCCTGTACTGCAACATGTTGTTCGTAATCCCAGCCAATATACAATGATCCAACACAAATCACATTGAGGCTGTCCTGAGCTAATGACGGCATAACGAGCACCATTGTCAGCACCAGTAAATAACCATTTCTTAACATGTTTTCCTCCAAAATTTGAGCAGGTAGCCTGGACATGCCACCATCTAGGAATAATTAAAAATATAAATGCGTTGAGATTCCGAGTCAAGCCATGTAGCCAATAGGTGCCACCCTCCGGGATCTAAATATTTCCAATTCAGTTACAGCCATCTTAGGACTACCTGGCGGTCACAATAGGTGTGAATACCGGCAATTTCACGGTCAATCACAGTAAGCGCTTATCTTCCCGTCAGCCGGGGACGGCTGACTACCTGGCTACCCCGCGTAGCGTAGGCGTCCCCGCCTGCGGAGAATCGCAAGCACGGAGGCTTACGCTACCCCTCACCCCTCTCGCAA
>CAZCRQ010000259.1:0-4367 GCA_964501095.1 uncultured bacterium
CTGAGGCACCAACTATGACGTCGGGCGACTGCCTTCTTTGCAAGTAGGTACTAGGAGATTTTGCCGCAGCTTCCGACACTGGCGGTGTGGATGGTAAGCGGAGAGGGTGGGATTCGAACCCACGGAACGCGTCAACGTTCGCACGCTTTCGAGGCGTGTGCCTTCGACCACTCAGCCACCTCTCCTGATGAATCAAGATTTTATTATCTGTATTGTTGTATGATTTATTCTACTGCCATATTGAACAACCTTAAAAATCACGAAAAATACAATTTTAATTCCTCCAAGACAAAAACCGGTTGGGGAATTTGATCCTTTTTCCCGATGTCGGAAAGATGTGGAAAAGATAATCCCCCTGTCCACTAAACGCAAATATCCCCGTTTTCTGGGAAACAATAGCTTTAATTACCATTGTCAGTTTGCCGGGACGCCTAATGCTGCCCAGAAGTGGGTAATCTGAACACGAAGACAAAACAATTACGATAGAGGTTCATCAGGAGAGGTTCATCTGGAGTCACTTCAGCTTTGGAAGTTGCAGTCGCAGTCGGGTTTGTGCTAAACTGAAGCATGAATTCTTCTCAAATAAGCAATATGCGATTTGTCGAAGTGCTGGCGCGTCTGTTTTCCGAATTTACCGGTTCAGTGCCGGTCACAATTACCAGGTTAAAAGGCGATGCTTCCATGAGGAGCATCTATCGTCTGAGTAATTATAATCAAAGCGCAATCGGGGTATTCGGTCCGAATCTGCGTGAGAACGCTGCTTTCATTGGATTTACAAAGTCCTTCCTCCGACTTGGTTTTCCCGTTCCAGAATTGTATCACCTGCATAAATCTGTCATTTGTTATTTACTGGAAGATTTGGGTGATGTAACATTATTCGCTCGCCTGATGGCGTTGCGTTTGTCCGATCATGGTGAATTCCCTCGAATGCAGGTAATACCTTTCTATATCAGTGCAGTCGAACAATTGATCCAATTCCAACTGCGAAGTCTGGAGAAGATCAATACTTCCCTTTGTTACCAAACACAGAATTTTGATTCAACTGCTTGGAAAATCGACCATGATTATTTTCTCATTTGTTTCGTTGACACATTGCTGCCTCATTATGCAAAGCGGAAACAGATCGAAGTGGAGCTGGCTATTCACCGCGAGATGCTTGAAAGTTATTCTCGAAAGCATTTTCTCTATCGTGATTTTCAGTCTCGAAATATCATGATTACTAGGAAAGGGTTGAAGTTTATCGACTATCAGTCGGGCAGAAATGGGGCGTTGATGTATGATATTGCATCGCTTTTGTATGATGCCCGAGCAGACCTTCCGCAGGATTTCCGCGCTGAAGTATTTCAGTATTACGTTAATGTTATTTGTCATCATCGCGCCAGTACGGAAAAAGAGTTAAGGGATGGATTCGCTCCTTATGCGTTGCTGCGTGTTTTACAAGCCTTGGGCAGCTATGGGAATATTGGGATTATACGAGGTAATCCTGATTATATTGCCGCAATCCCTTACGGTGTACGTAATGCGCTCGAGTTGTTGAAAAGTGATTCGCGTCTGTCAACTTTTTCCGAACTGATCCATTTTTTCAAGCAGATTCAGGAAAACCAATCAGGGGATTCCTTCAGCGAAGGGATGATAAGCGATAAGTGATTATTCCATTCATAATACGCATTTACAGTCATAGCTATCACGATCCTTTTCCGCTCCCTGATCCGACTGGTCATGGAGGCGGATTTGTTTTCGATTGCCGCGGATTGCCTAATCCTGGACGGATTCCTGAATTTCATCCCTTGACCGGCTTTGATAAAGATGTGATCCTCATGCTCGATCGATCCGAGGAGGCAACTTCTTTTCTTCATCACGCTTTCTGTCTGATCAAACAGATAGCGGAAGCCCATATCGAACGTGGATTTACCGACTTGTCCGTTATTTTCGGGTGTACTGGGGGACGTCATCGCTCAGTATATTGCGCGGAACGGATGGCGGAGCGGTTGCGAGAGGTTGGTTTTCATACACGAGTGATCCATTGGTGGTTGGAACGAGAGGATTCCACTTATCAGATACGTCGGGCAATGATCCTGGCGGCGGGATTTGGTGTCCGGTTGCAGCCATTGACCGATTCCATCCCGAAAGCGCTAGTGGAGCTTGACGGCAAAACAATGCTGGAACACTCAATTGACGCTTTACAAAAGGCAGGATTCCGGGAAATTGCGATCAATGCTCATCATCATGCCGAGCAGATCGAGCAGGCGGTGAGCAGGTTGAGAATGGAAAAGCCGTCGTTGACTTTATCAATCTCTTATGAACCGGAAATTCTCGGAACGGGCGGCGGCATCCGGGCAGCAGCGCGATGGATACATAGCCCCAATCCGATTCTCATCCATAATGTCGATATCTGGAGCGATTTCAATCTTAATCAACTTTATCAGGCGCACAACCCAAATAATCTTGCTACTCTAATTTGCCAGGAACGGGAATCGTCAAGTTACCTTCTCGTGGATGATGAGGATCGTGTCTGCGGGATTGCCGTCGGAGATCGGGAAATTGTGGCGAAACCGCCGGTCAAATCGCTTCGGAGACTTGGCTTCTCCGGAATCCATATCATCTCTCCTCGGCTTTTTCAACGTTTACTCGAAAAGGATGAGTTTTCCATTATCGACAGCTATTTACGTCTGATTGCTGATGGGGAGACAGTGCGCAGTTTTATTGTTGAAGGTAACTGGTTCGATATTGGAAAGTTGGAAAAGTTAGAGATGGCAAATGCTTTTTTTAAAAATCGTGGTAATTGAGGATCGGTTGTTAGTCGATTGAACCGATGTTGTGAAAATGGAAGAACTCGCTAGTAGACCGTGTCAGATGTTTTAAGGAATATCTCAGTACAAGCGAGCTGTTTGCCCGCTTCCGCGGGCAGCGGAAAAAGCAGACTGTCCGAGAATGGAAATAATCTCATTGTGGGGTGCCCTGGACTACTTGTTGTCCAGGAGAAAAAGAGAGCTATTTCCAATAAACACAATATGATGCAATAATATAATTTTAATAAACCTGCACAACAAGTAGTGCCGGGCACCCCCCTGTTTCGCGGGAATGACACTCCGTGCGACTCCCCGTGCGACTTCCTGTGCGACTCCTGGACATTATCGGACAACCTGGGGAGTGGGAATAACACCCAACTAAACATTTACTGATAAAAACGGAGAATTGATATAATCCATGCGTTACAGTCCAATCAGTATAATACAACCCGGCGCGGTGCTTGGGAGAGATGTCACTCTTCCCGGAGTTGGGGTTCTATTACGCGCCGGCGCTGAACTTTCAGCAAAAGATATCAACATTCTGTTTGATTACGGTATTCATTACCTTTACATCGATGACGCTCTCACAGTCGATGCAATCCCTCAGGAGATGATCCTGGACGCCACACGGGTTCATGCGGTTGATGAAGTCTACAAAGTCCTGACTCATTATGATTCCCTCGATGATAAAAAATCCAATGATTTAAAAGATCTTGTCTCTATCGGTGAGAAGATGGTCGAAGAGATATGTTCATCCAAGCAACTGAAGATATCGACCAACGATCTGCGCGGGTATGATGATTATACCTTCCGTCATTCAGTAAATGTCACCGCGATCAGTCTGGTTATTGGTCGGGCGATGAATTTCACCAGGAAGGAATTGAACGAATTGGCTTTAGCTGGGCTGCTGCATGACATTGGAAAGATGACCCTGGCGCCGTCGATCCTGAATAAAAAGGGTCGGCTGGATGATTTTGAGTTCTCCCAGATCAAACGTCACCCCAATTGGGGCTATGAGATTCTAAGTGAGAAGACCAATACCTCACCACGTGTCTGGGCGGTAGCGATGCAGCATCATGAGACATTGGACGGCGGTGGTTACCCACAGGGCAAGAAACTGGAGCAAATCCATCCCTGGGCGCGAATCGTCACTATCGCAGACATTTGGGATGCCCTTCGCAGTGAACGTCCTTATAAATCCAGTTGGACTACAACAAAGTCGATTGAATTGCTGAAAAGCGAGGAGATGAAATCCAAGCTGGATAAAAAATTCCTCGCCGCCTTCCTTGAGCACATCGTTTCTTATCCCAATGGCTCCCTGGTGCAACTCTCCACACGAGAATTCGCTGTAGTTTTAGAACAACATGAGAATGACGATCAGCATCCCATAGTGAAAGTCATAACCGCCCCGGATGGGCATTATTACAGCAGGGCGGAAAGCCAAATCATCGATCTCGCTGCTGATAAAAATTGTACAATTCAGCGAATTGTTGGTTGAATTATAGATAGTGATGGGATTTCTGATTCCTACATGGTGGAGTGTAGGAACCAGAATGTAGCATGGGCGTCTCGCCCATG
>CAZCRQ010000260.1:0-4360 GCA_964501095.1 uncultured bacterium
ACAGTAATCCAATCTTGATTCCTGCGGGGATCTACAAGGAAAGCATCATCAGCAGCAAGTAGTCTGGACGTGCTATCTCCAGGAGGATTTCAAGATGGTGAATGGAGCGGTAATGCAAGTATAAGTGAAAACTTTAGTTTGTTCTTCAGAAATGCGCTAAACCGCGCCCTCCGAACTGTGCAAAATTTGCAGGGCAATACTAGTCTAACGTATGAAAATGAAACAAGATGGTTAATGGCATGTTATTTGCTTGCTTTTGATTTAGAATGGTTGGTCGATAAGAATTATCTTGTAAAATTGGAGCTTTCTTAATGATTCAAATATTGATAATATAAGGCAAAGAATATTAATAATTGTAAGATAATAATCTGCCAACAAGGAAAGATTCCTGAGACACAGCTCGAGCACCTCGGATGAGTTGACAGCAACACATTTTTTGAGCGATCTTTCAGCGGGCAAATTCTCAAGCAGCCATTGGGTGAGGCGAATTCACCTGAATCAAACTCATGCCCACCTTTACATTTTGCATCTGGCACGGTTTACCGTAATGATTGGAGGCTACAATGTCACGTTTCAACACAGCAATTCGTTTACTGGCAACATTTGTACTTATAACATTTCCTTTTATGGTGGATGCCGCCTGGATTCCGCTACATGAAGGGTCAGTATCCGAATCCCCCATCACCTATCTAGGTGAAAATGAGGGGCAATTGATCTTTGAATGGTCTTCTCCAGGCATCGAGATCAGCGATAATGAAGAAGCCACGGTTTTTTCGATGCCGGGACAACGCGCGATCTCGGAAGAACTTGAAAAACCCGTCTTCAGTGGATTGGTTCGTCTCCCCTGGCGACATACCGCGAATCTGATCATACTTGAAGGAACAGCGGTTAAATTGAACGGCGAACTTGATGCGGTTTCCCACCCTATTCCTTTGGATGAGACACCGATCCGCGGTGATTGGGCGGAGATTGGCAATTCTTCGATCTTCCGCGACATTACCGTGGCTCCCCTGGTGATACATCCGGTTCAGGAATCGGAGGATGGAATGCAATGGATCGCCAATCATCTGCGGCTAGCGGTCGAGATCGATGGCGTCATGCCGGAGGCTCCACCCACTCCACCCGTACGTCCCGTTTCCAGGGAATTCTTTTCCCTTTATAATCAACTGGTTTTAAACGAGTTGGATGATTTAGGCACTCGTCTGGCAGCACGTAAAGGAACTCTCCTGATTGTGACTCATCAGATGAATGTCAATAATCTTCAAACATTTGTAAGCTGGAAGAAGCAAAAAGGCTACACTGTTACCTGGCATACCTTCGATGCCTCCCCGACTCCGACCCAACTTCGGGACGATATTCGTGATTACTATTATTCTCTTGATCCTCCACTCGAGTACGTCCTCTTCGTCGGTGATGAGAATCGAGGCGGTGATCGGATCATTCCGGCGTACGAGCGTATTGTCAATCCTGGCGCGCCGGCAGAACAGGATGTCACCGATTGGCCTTATGCCTATATCGAGGGTGATGATTACCTGCCGGAGGTGTTCATTGGACGCATGCCGGCGGGTGAAGACAGCGAGGTGATGAAAGCGAGCCGACGCGTAATCACTTATGAGAAAACGCCATTCCTTGTTGACAATGAGACACGTTGGCGCAGTGCGGTGCTTGTTGCGGGTAATTACGCCGAAGGCGGATTGACTCCCTACACTCCAGTTTCAACCAGTGAATGGCTTGCCGATCGGTTGAGACACCAATGGTGGGTTCCGAATGTAGCGGAAATCTATTGGCGTCAAGGTTATCCCGATCCCCCATCGATCGCCAATGCGATCAATGCGGGAACGATGTGGGTGACTTATCGTGGTTGGGGAAATGCGGAAGGCTGGGTGCGCCCCTCCTTCCAGTCCGGTGATGTCGATGCCTTACTCAACGTCAATACATTACCCGTTATCTGCAGTTTTGTCTGTAACACCGGCGATTTTGGCAATCCCAATTATCCGAAGGAGTTCGCCACCCACTGCATCACCGCCGGAACGGTGAATTCGCCTGTCGGATTCGTCACCGCCATTGCTCCTTCTGACCTTCATACAAGTACAAAATTCAACAATCCGCTCCTCTCCGGTTTCTTCATGGGAGTCTATGAAGAGCATCTCCTGAATATCTCCGCGGCTTTGCTTCGTGCGAAGATGGAAATATACTACGGTCATCCAAATGATCAGGAAATTGGCGAACTTGTGCCATTTTACTGGGCTGTTTATCATGTCCTCGGGGATCCGACGCTTCAAATGTGGCGGCATCGCCCGCGTACGATGCAGGTCAGCTTTCCCGATACAATCCAGTTGGGTCAGGATTTCCTCACGGTGGCAGTCACTCGAGATGAATTGCCCCTGCCTGATGCGTACGTCAACGTAATTCAGAATGGGGAGATTCTCGATGGAGTATATTCAAACGAGATGGGAATCGCCCAGATCACGATGCTGGATGCTGCGCCGGGGGAGGCAATCGTCACCGTCACACGTGAAGACCACACCCCGGTCATCGATACTGTCGTTGTCGAACAGGCGGAAGCATCTGTCGGGGTGAGTGGATGGTTGGCGAATGGCGGCGATCAACTGTTTCCCGGTGAAACCGCGTTTGTTGCGATAACTTTACGCAATTACGGCTCACTGGCTCAGGATCAGGTTACCGCGACATTATCACATCCGGATGAAGAAAGGGTGATCATTCTTCAAGCAGAAAGGGATTTCGGCAGTCTGGCTTCGGGTGAAGAAGCGACTCGATCGTTTGAATTTGTCATCGATGCCAGCTATCAGGATGAAGAGGAACTGGAATTTAATCTGACTATAGAAGGTTCTGGCGGACCTTGGCAGGGGAAAATCTGGCTCCCCGTTAATTCAATTTCCATGCAGTTTGTCGAGATGGAAACACAAAACGGCGAATTTGCGCCGGGACATAATGTCGAACTCTTCCTCTATTTCCAGAACGTGGGTTCGCACCGCGCAGAAGGGATTTATGCGACCCTGGTTTCCTGGGATGAAGCGGTGCATGTGGAAACAGCCACTGCTATGTTAAGAACAACCGCACCGGGTGAAACCAATACGACCCAAACTCCATTCTCCATTTACATTGAAGGTGGCACTTATCACGGCAGACAGGGGCATTTCGAGGTGCAATTCTCTCATAATGGCGACTTAGTCAGTGCGACCGGATTTGTCCTGACTTTGGAAGGCGGTTCCACCAGCGATCCACTAGGTCCCGATAGGTATGGTTATTATGCCTATGATAACACCGATACTGATTGGGAAGAGGCGCCTGTTTATGAATGGCCCGATCTGGAACACAATGAATCCGCCGCACTACAAGAACTTTCCGATGACCAGAATTTCTTCATCGAAATGCCGTTCGATTTTGTTTTCTACGGGTATAGTACAAACCATTTGACAGTCAGCTCAAACGGTTGGCTTTCGCTGTGGAACGAAGAAGATTATACCAAGTATTTCTTCTGCAATTGGAATATCACCGGTTCAATTGGTCCTCATTATATGATCGCGCCGTTCTGGGATGATTTGAAATCCCTGCCCGAAGAACCAATTTGCGTTTACACTCTCTTTGATAATGGCAAGTTTATCATTGAATGGGAAAACTGTGTAAATAACTATGGGTATAATCGGGAGAATTATCGCGCCGAGTTTGCGGTTATCCTGTTCGATCCCGTGCAGTATCCAACAACAACGGGCGATGGGATCATCGAATTTCATTACCGCCGAGCGGAGAATCGCGACCAGGATAACAATTACGCAACAGTTGGCATTCATGATCGGATGGCGAAAAGGGGATTGGAATACACCTATGCCTTCAATTACCCGCCTACTGCGGCGCATTTGGCAAGCCAACGCGCAATTCGCTTCACCACAACAGCTCCCGACCAATGGAATCCGAAGGAAGATGCCGAGAGAGAAGGGATTCCGGAGATTTTCCAATTGTATCCGGTCTATCCGAATCCCTTCAATACCTCCACCGAGATCAGCTTCGACTTGGCGGTCGGCGGGCGGGTGCGCCTCGCGGTCTACAATCTGCTCGGTCAGGAAATTGCCCTCCTAGTGGATCGTGAAATGTCCGCCGGACATAAGACTGTCGCCTGGGATGTCAGCAGCCTGAACCTCTCTTCCGGATTGCTGCTCTATCATCTCGAATCAGGTGAAAACAGCGCTTGGGGGAAAATGATGTACGTCAAGTGAGTGTAGTTCCATTTGAAGCTCTTTTTCTATGGATTTATAATACACAAATCCCCGGGGATTTTTCTCGGGGGTTTGCACTTTCTACGAGGTGGAACGCGGGTGCCCTGCACAACAAGCGGGTGCCC
>CAZCRQ010000261.1:0-4360 GCA_964501095.1 uncultured bacterium
CGTCCTCGGCTGACACCTTAATCTCGCAGGCAGGGACGCCTACGCTACCCCTCGCGTAGGGTAGCGTAAGCCTCTGTGCTTGCGATTCGCCTCTGTGCTTGCGATTCGTGCGTATAATTTTTCACAGGCAGGGACACCTACGTTACGTTGAGGTGATTTATGAAAAATAACTATCGGATTTTAAACACCCGCGTCCCGCGTGTAGACGCCATCGACAAAGTCACCGGCAAAGCGCTCTACACCGACGATCTGAAACGTCCGGCGATGCTCTACGCCGCGATCTTGCACAGCCCCCTTGCCCATGCGCGAATCCTCAATATCGATACTTCACTGGCAGAGAAGCTGCCCGGAGTAAAGGCGGTGGTCACCTGGAAAGATGCCGGTATAGAGCCTTACGGTGTCAGCCCGGCGCGTTACGATGAGACTATCTTTTGCTATGACAAAGTACGTTATATCGGGGATGAGATTGCGGCGGTGGCGGCGACCGATCCCGACACTGCGCTCGATGCCATCCGTTTGATAAAGGTGGATTTCGAGCCGCTCCCCGTTGTCCTGGATGGATTGAAGGCGATGGAGGAGGGGCAGCCGCAATTGCATGAAAAGTACAAGTACAACCTCTGCGCCAAGGTCAATTGGAAGTTCGGCGACATCGATCAGGGCAGGAAAGAATCGTACATCATCCGCACCGATTCAATGACCTCGAAGATGCAGGATGCCGCCTTCATGGAGCCGCAATCGGTGCTGGCGGAAGTGGATTCCCAGGGTAACTTGACAATGTGGAGTTCTACTCAGGCACCGCACTATGTCCAACGCACCCTGGCGATGGCGTTGAAACTCCCGCTGCACAAGGTTCGCGTGATCAAGCCCGCCGTCGGCGGCGGTTTCGGTCCCAAAGCATCATGTTCCTCCGCGGAACTCGCCACCTGTCTCCTGGCGCTGAAAACCGGAAAACCGGTAAAATTGACCTTTGATCGCGAGCAGGTGTTTCTCCACTCCCGCGCCCGTCACCAGTTCTTCCACACCATGACCACCGGCATCAAAAAGGATGGCACGCTTTCATTTCTCGAGCATTACTGTATCCTGGACGGCGGCGCATACGCCAGCTTTGGTATCGCCACGATCTATTACGCTGGCAGCCTGCTTGGCGGTCCCTATCGTCTGAAGAACATGAAGTACGACGGTTACCGTGTTGTCACCAACAAGCCGGCGTGCGGCGCACAGCGTGGGCACGGCGCAGTGATCGCCCGCGCCTGCTTCGAAGTCCAGATCGACCGGCTCGCCGAAGAATTGGGAATAGACCCGATCGAACTGCGTCTGAAAAACGTCATGGATGCCGGCGAGACCACCTGTAATGAACTATTTGTCAGCAGCTTTGGGATGCGTGAAGCCTTGGAAGCGGTGCGCGACTCCGCAGCGTGGCAGACAAAACGTGCCTCCGGCGGGAAGACGCGCGGCAGCGGGAAGGGTATCGGTGCCGCCTGTGGGTTCTTCGTCTCCGGCGCGGGATATTCCATCTACCGCTCGAAGACCTATCACTGCACGGTGGTCACCAAGGTCGATGAGGTCGGTGGTGGGGTGACGGTCTTTTCCGGCGCTGCCGACATCGGACAGGGCTCAGATACCGTGCTTGCCATGATCACCGCCGAAGAACTCGGCATCGAGATGAAGGATGTCAAAGTGGTATCCGGCGACTCGAACCTTAGCATCGACCTGGGCGCTTATTCCAGCCGGACTACGTTGATGACCGGCGCCGCCTGCCGTGACGCCGCACGCGATGTCAAACGTCAGATCCTCGCCGCCGTCGCCGGAAGATTGCAGGTTCCCCCGGAAACCCTTGACCTGCGTGATGGCTTCCTGGTCAGCCGTGACTGCGATCTCGATTTTATCGAATTAAGAAAAGAGTATTTGCAAGAACATGTTGGATTCTCGGATTTACCGGATTCACCGAATTTGACTTTCCGTGAAGCGAGCCGGATCGCATTTCTCGAGTTCGGGACGATTGTCGGCACGGGAAAGTACAAGCCGCCACCGCTCGGAGGATCGTTTAAAGGCGCGACGGTTGGTACTTCGCCCGCGTTCGGTTGTTCGGCGCAGGTTGCGGAAGTGACAGTCGATATGCAAACCGGTGAAGTCACTGTCGATAAGATCACCGGCGCGCATGATTGCGGCTTCGCCATTAACCGCACCCAAGTCGAAGGACAGATGCAGGGCTCGATGATGATGGGTTTGGGTGAAGCATTGATGGAACAGATCATTTACGATAAAAACGGGCACATCCTCAATCGCAACCTGGCGGAATATAAAATCCCAACTGCCATCGACATGCCCCGTCTGGAATCGATCATCGTGGAATCGAACGAACCGAATGGCCCTTATGGAGCAAAGGAAGTCGGCGAGGGTGCGATTATGCCAGTGATCCCTTCGATCCTCAATGCGATTTACGATGCTATCGGAGTCCGAATCGATGAACTACCGGTGACGCCTCAGCGAATAATAGAAGCGTTGAATCGGAAGAAGGTAATGTAGCCTGGACACTTTGTCGTCTAGGAATTTATTCAGACAGATAGGATAATCCCGGACGATGGCACGTCCGGGCTACAAAGCTTTGTCGTCTAGGAATTTATTCAGACAGATAGGATAATCCCGGACGATGGCACGTCCGGGCTACAAAGCTGGAATCAATGCCATCAAACCATCTAATATGGACTATTAGTTTCTGTGTAAGTAAAGGAAGTACAAAATTTAGAAATAGTTTAAACAATCCAGGGAAAGGGGTAGGAGAAAATGAAAGCAGCAGTTTTTTTGGGTGCGAACCAGCCATTGGAGATGCGCGAGGTTCCCACTCCGGAGCCGAAAGCAGGTGAGATTCTGGTCAAGGTGGCGGCGTGCGGGATTTGCCATACCGACATGCACTACATCGATCATGGTGTTCCGACCTTCAAACAACCACCGATGATTCTGGGGCATGAACCCTCGGGAATTGTCGCGGCATTGGGAGCGGGCGTGACCAATTGGAAAGAGGGGGATCGTGTCCTACTCCCGGCGGTGCTGACCTGTGGAGTCTGCCAGAATTGCCGCACCGGACGTGAGAATATCTGCGACAACATGGTGATGTTCGGCAATCATGTGGATGGGGCGTATGCGGAGTATGTGCTGGCACCGGCGAAGGATGCCTTGCGGTTGCCGAACGAGCTGCCGTTGGAGGAGAGTTCGATCATCGCCGACGCCATCAGTACACCGTACCATGCAGTGGTGAATCGCGGGGAAGTGAAGGCAGGGTATAATGTGGTCGTGTTCGGCTGCGGCGGTGTCGGGATCAATGCGGTTCAGATCGCTGCGGCGGTGGGCGCTTCGGTGATCGCCGTCGATATGATACCGGAGAAGCTGGAATGGGCGAAGAAACTCGGCGCAACTGCGGTGATCAATCCGAAGGAAGTGGATCGCATCGACAAAGTGGTCAAGAAATTAACCGGCGGCGGCGCGGATGTTACCTTTGAAGCGATCGGCAATCCCAACACCATCCAACAAGCGTTCTCCTGCATTCGTAAAGGCGGCAGGACGGTTGTCATCGGCTATACCAACAAAAATGTCGAACTGCCCGCCTCGAAAATCATGTTTTTCGAGCAGGAAATTGTCGGATCGCTTGGCTGCCGGCCAGTCGATTACCCGCGGATCATCGAAATGGCGCGTATCGGCAAGATCAAGGTGAAGGAATTAGTCACCGCCCGTTTTGGACTCCAGGAGATCAACAAAGGATTCGACCTGATGCGTCAAGGCGATCCACATTCGTTGAGGTCGATCGCAGTGCCATGAATCTAAAACATATCATCACCAAAGACACAAAGGCACGAAGGCACCAATGGATTTCACATTTAATGAAGAACAAAATCTGCTCCGAGAAACGGCACGTCGTTTCGCGAAAAACGAGCTGAAACCGATCGCGGCGAAAGTCGATCTGGATGGCGATGTTCCGCTGAGTGTTATCGAGAAAATGGCGGAACTTGGCTTCATGGGATTGGTTTTCCCGGAAGAGTACGGCGGGGCAGGCTTCGGCGAACTCGGGTATTGCATTGTTCAGGAGGAGCTGTCCCGTGGCTGCGCTTCAACCGCAGTGGTACTTGGCGGTCATGAGTCCATCGGGGCGATGGCGATCTACCTCGCCGGAACAGAAGAGCAGAAGCGTCTGTTCATGCCCGATCTGGCATCCGGGGAAAAGATAGCCGCTTTTGCGCTGACCGAACCTGGCGCCGGTTCGGATGCCGCCGCGCTGCGCACTACTGCCGTGGAGCAAGATAACGGCTGGATTATCAATGGTCAAAAAACCTTTATCACTAACGGCGGACTTGCCGATGTATACAGC
>CAZCRQ010000262.1:0-4334 GCA_964501095.1 uncultured bacterium
TTCTCGGGCAGCAGGTATTTCAAACGAATCAAATGTATTCCGCCGGACAGCATCGATTCACTTTCGAGGCTTCATCTGCAGGGATTGACTTGGTAAGCAGCATTTACTTCGTTCAAGTGCGATATGGAAATCAGATCGAGATGCAGAAGATCATACTATTAAAGTGAGTCTGATCAAACGAATGTCGCTCTCGTCTCATTATGAACCTGTCGCAGCAGTGCCGCCATTGCCGATGACATCTCAACTTTCCGACGTTTCATGACAGTCCTGGCGGTATCAATGAAGCGTTGAAAATCATAGTTCATCATTTCCTCCGCACCGCCCCAAGAGAAAGGGGCGATGCTCTTAGGGGGGAAGCCGGCTCCGAAAATACTGCTGCCGACTCCTATTACCGTACCGGTGTTCAGCATGGTGTTGATGCCGGTTTTTACATGATCGCCGATAATGGAACCGAAGAACTGCTCGCCGGTGTTGATCGTTTCACCGTCGATGACCACACTGACAGTGGAATAATTATTCTTCAAGTCACTGTTGTTGGTATCGGCGCCAAGGTTGACCCATTCTCCAACCAGAGCATGCCCGAGAAAACCTTCATGCTGCTTGTTACTGTAACCTTGGAAGATGCACTCCTCGACTTCCCCGCCAATTTTACAAACTGGACCGATACTTAGCGGACCATAGAGTTTTGCTCCAACTCGTATCAGGGTGTTTTCCCCAATGGCAGCGGGACCGATGATCACCGCATTCGGCATCACTTTCACCCCTTCCATCAGCATCACTGGACCCTTGGAAGCGTCAATCACCGCCCCGGCTGACACTTCCACTCCCGGCGAAATCGCCATCTTCTCTTCCTCCACCAGGATTGCCCGGTAATGCACATCTCCGCCGATATCTCCCACCGGATGACGGTCGAATGATTCCCGTATCGCCTCTTCCTGCTTGTGAAGCAATTCCCAGGGCCAATAAATCAGGCTGCCTTTTGTCTCTATAACGCGAACCTCCGGCACGGTCTGTTCATAGCTCCAGATTGCTAACAGTTTTCGCGAGGAGTAGACTTCCGGATCGAACAAGGGTTGGGAGAGCCATTTGGCGGCGATATTCACCGGCAAACGCACTGCCACCACATCACCTCCATCCGTCCAGACCGCCCAGGGATGTTTTATATCTAGCCCCTCTTTTGGCAGCAGACGCCATGCCCTGCCATTCACCAGAAGCACTTCCCCCTTCTTTGGCAGATAAGTCGACGTTTCCCCATGCTCCTCTTGGATCAGTCGGTTCATCGTCTCACGGGGAAGATAGCCGCTCGGTGTTCGCTCCATTTGACGGGCGATATTCGCTTCCAAATTGTCCAAACCGACTCTCACCTTCCAAATAGGGCGAATGGTGGTCAAGGGACCAAATCTCCGCCAACCGGGATCTTCAAACAGATAGTAGGGTACTTCCGTCATTGGTGTGATCCTTATATTCCGATGATTTGTCTGCAATGATCTGTCTGCGCATTTTCAACGATGAACATACTCTGAAAAGGACGGCGGCGTCAATGACCCTCCCTCTGAATAAAACAACCAAATTCATAATTCTCGGACTCTTAATCATTGGTCTCACCGCAATTTTCCTCTTTAAACTCCAGGATCGGATGACGGATTTCAAAGTCTTCGACCGAGCCGGAGAACGGGTGATAAAAGGCGAAATGCTCTACCAACTTTCAGATGGGCACTATGCTTTTAAATATCCAGCATTCTTCGCCTTTATGGTCGCTCCGATCACGGTTCTTCCCTTTATTCTCAGCCAGGCAATCTGGTGCCTGTTGATCTGCACTGCGATTGTTCTCTACCTGCGGTTCGGTTGTTTGATATTGAAAGTTGAGAATAAACAGTGCTGGCGGGTGTTGATCCTGACAATTTTAATTCTGGCAAAATTCTACGGCAGAGAATTGGATCTGGGGCAGGCGAATGCGATCATGGGTTGTTTTCTCCTCATGATGACCTGGTTTGTCTCTGTCAAAAGAGAGACCCCAGCCGGAATTTTTTTAGCCCTGGCAGTGATTGTAAAACCCTATTCTCTGATTTTCTTCCCCTATTTCTTATTGAGAAAGTACTATCGTCTGGTTGGCATCGCTGCTTGGAGTCTGATTATCGCCTTTCTCTTTCCGGTCGTTCGATATGGATATAACTGCACCATCCAGCTTCACGCGCAATGGTTGATAACTTTGTCGCATTCGACGCCACGGCTCTGTTCCAATGTCGACAATGTTTCCCTGATCGGGATGTTGGTAAAGTGGTTTGGAGGCTATGATACAATGGTTTTTACAATCTGGATCGGATTGATAATAATTATCTTTGCGATTTTTGTATGGATGATCTTCCTTAAAAAGGATATTTCTAATCGGTCTTTGAGCTTGGAAATCAGTCTTCTCCTGCTCTTCATCCCGCTTTTTTCGCCACTCGGCTGGGATTATACGTTCATCATCGCCGCATTTGGCGTAATGACGCTGCTGACTTATTGGAATGAACTGCCGATTTATATTGTAATCCCAATGATACTTAATCTCATCTTGATCGGCGGGACATTTTACGATGTGATGGGCGCTGGATTATACTCGAAGTTCATGAAGTCATCCATTTTGACAGTAAATTATCTCGCGATCATGGTGACGCTTGGATATCTACGTTTCCAGCAGCGCCATCGACAACCTTTCGTATCGCGCGAATATGGTCAGGTGTCGTGCCGCAGCATCCGCCGATGATCCTGACGCCAAGATCGAGTAGGATGCCAGCCTGTTCGGTAAAAAGCTGCGGCGTTTCCGGGTAGATAATCTCGCCATCAAATAATTGCGGCAATCCAGCATTGGACTGGATCATCACCGGTGCAGTGGCAAATCTTCTCATTTCCCTCACAAGTTTCACCATCTCCCGTATCCCCTCGCCGCAGTTGGAACCGACGACATCCGCGCCGGCATCTTGGAGTCGCTGGATGGAGGTGCGAAGATCGTCGCCCATATTGCTAAAAAAGCCGCTGGGAGTCCGACGAAAAGTCATGGTTGCCAGGACAGGAAGCTCCAAAGATATCGATCTGGCGGCTTTGATCGCCACAATCGCCTCCTTGATGTCGCTCATGGTCTCTATCGTCACGAGATCGATTCCCGACTCAACCAAAACCCGAATCTGTCGACGAAAGCTTTGGAACAATAGATCCGGAGAGACATTGTCGAATGGTTTCAGAATTTTGCCTGACGGACCGCACGATCCCGAGATATAAATCCCTTCCGAAGCGATCTCCTTGATCAAGTTGACAGCCGAACGATTGATCGCTTCCGTCTGGTTTTCAAGATTGTAATTTTTTAGCTTCACTGGGGAGGCACCGAAGGTGTTGGTATGGAGAATATCGGCGCCGGCTTTCAGATATTCTTCACTGATCGAACGCACCAGCTCAGGATGGCTTAGATTCAGAAACTCCAAGCATTCACTTGTTTGGAAACCAGATTGCAAGAGCATCGTGCCGAATGCCCCATCGGAAACAAATATCTTCCCGTTTGCAAGTTGGTCGTGGAAGTGTGAATATGACATTTTATACCTAAAATTATGGAATTCTCTCAAGCTTTCGTATACGTTGACGGCAGGATCGATCTTTACATGCTCCACAATATCCAAAATGATCATCGAATATGTGGATTTCCTTAGGTCCGCCGATAAGCACACCGGTGACCGATTTAAGCGGAGTCATCAGATAGCTGTTATTCAGATTTATGCCTATTTTTTCCGGTTGCAGAAATTTGAATAACTTTTTTTGTCCACTGATATGCCAACCGCAATATCCCGGACTATACCCCAGGATGGCGGACACTTCCACCAACCCGCTCTGATCGACCATCTGATGGCAAACAGTTTCTTCGATAACTTGAACCGCACGATCAGCAGCGATGGAGGCGGCGGCATCCAACAAGGAGCCCATGGCAAAGTCATTCGCATCGAGCAAGATTTTAATTTGTCTCGACACTGGTTCAGCAAGAGTCAAGGCAAATAGCGCCAGATAATCTGCGCGTGGATAGATTGCCCCAACAACCGCATCCTTATCATTCAACCCTTCACCGTGAAAAATTGAGGTGAACTCTTTATGTCCAATCTTGGCGATAATACATGCCGGATGAACAGTCTCACGAAAAATATGGATGGCATCAGTATATAATGAATCGGCAAGTTGAGGCAGTTCCGCGGCTTCCGGAATATCCAACAGACTGAAAACAGACTGAACCGGCGGGATTATTTTATCAATTCTGATTGGGATATTTTCGATTATCATTTTTTTGGTTCTTCGCTATGTAGCCTGGGCGGGAC
>CAZCRQ010000263.1:0-1292 GCA_964501095.1 uncultured bacterium
GCATCCATATCCTCCCGGGTGCGTTTCTCGGTGACCGCTACGAGTAAATGATGATCGAGTTGTGGGAAGAAGCGGTCGAGGCGGATGCCGGGGAAGATGCCGTCATTACCAAGTTGTTCAACCAGGTCGCGGGCGGGAATCGGTGTTTTAGCTACAAATTCGTTGAAGAACGGTTGAGTGAAACCGGCTTCATAACTTGGTAAAGAGACGATGCGATCAAAGAGATAATGTGCTTTGTGGTAGCAAAGATTGGCGACTTGACGGAATCCCTCTTTTCCGAGTAGGGCGAGGTGGATGAGCGCGGCGAGGGCGTTGAGACCCTCATTGGTGCAGATATTCGAGGTGGCTTTTCCACGGCGGATATGCTGCTCACGTGTTTGCAGGGTGAGTACGAATCCGCGCTGCCCATCCCGATCCAGGGTCATCCCGGAAATCCGTCCCGGCATCTGACGCATCAGGTTGCTTTTAACTGCGAAGATGCCCAGGTAGGGTCCACCGAATCCCTGATGATTACCGAGGCACTGCCCTTCGCCGGTAACGAGGTCGGCGTCGTATTCACCAGGAGATGCGAGCATCCCGAGGCTCACCGGGTAGACGCTAACCGCCGCCAGCGCTCCGGCTTCATGGACGATTTTTACCAAGGACGGCGCATCTTCCAGCACGCCGAAGAAATTTGGCTGTGCAAAAACCACTACGGCAGTGTCTTCGGCAAGCTGGCTTTTCAACACTTCAATATCTGTTCGTCCATCGCGCAAGGGAACTGGAATGATTTTAATACCGGATGTTTTAGCATAGGTCTGAATCAGTTGCCGGTAGTGGGGATGAACGCCATCGCTAAGAAGAACTTTATCGCGGTTTCGTTGCGCACGCAGCGCTAAGAGCATAGCTTCCGCTAAAGCTGTCGCGCCGTCATAGATGCTGGCATTGGCGGCGTCCATGCCGGTGATGTCACAGATGACCGACTGGTACTCATAAATCGCTTGGAGCGTGCCTTGCGATACCTCCGGCTGATATGGAGTGTAAGCTGTGTACCATTCGCTGCGGGAAAGCAGGGCATCCACTCCGGCGGGGATGAAATGGTCATAACTGCCGCCGCCGAGAAATGACAATCCCTCAACCGCAGGACGATTTTTTGACCCGATGCGCTTCAGTTCACGCTGCACCTCAAACTCCGACATCCCCTTCGGCAAATCCAAGCCTTTTTCCAAACGAACGTCGGGAGGGATTGCCTTGATCAAATCTTGGAAAGAACTCACGCCGATTGCTTGAAGCATCTCGGCGATCTGAGCTTC
>CAZCRQ010000263.1:1392-4297 GCA_964501095.1 uncultured bacterium
AATCTTGGAAAGAACTCACGCCGATTGCTTGAAGCATCTCGGCGATCTGAGCTTCCGTATGCGGCACGTACGCCATTTCTCTATCCTCACAGGCAGGAACTTCGCAGGCAGGGACGCCTACGCTACCCCTCGATTTTTACGTCCCTCTTCGCAGGCGGGGACGCCTACGCTACCCCTCGATTTTTACGCCCCTCTTCGCAGGCAGGGACGCCTACGCTACTATGTTCAGGCAATGTGCTTCTTATAAGCTGCGGCATCCATCAGGCTGTCCAGCTCGGTGGGATCGCTCGCCATAATTTTGATCAACCAGCCGGTGCCATAAGGATCGGAATTTACCATTTCCGGGCTATCCTCCAGTGTGGTATTGACGTCGATGATCTCACCACTAACGGGAGCATACAAATCGGCAACGGTCTTCACCGCTTCGATTGAGCCGAAGGGTTCCCCCATTCTCGCTTCAACTCCGATAGCCGGCAGCTCGAGGAACACCACATCCCCCAACTCACCCTGGGCATAATCCGTGATTCCAACCGTTGCGATGCCATCTTTCATCCGAACCCATTCATGATCTTGAGTGTATTTCAAATCACCAGGCACAAGAGCCATGCTATTTTCCTCCTTTTCCCGCTAACCACTGCTCGAGAAAGACGGTGGTTACGTTTCCTGTACGAAAAGCCTCAGTTTCCAATAATTCAAGGTGAAAGGGAATCGTCGTGGGAATTCCTTCGACGATAAACTCTTCCAGAGCCCGTCGCGCCCGATCCAACGCTTCGGCGCGATTTTCACCGTGTACGATCAATTTTGCAATCAACGAATCGTAATATGGGGGAATAAAATAACCATCGTAAGCGTGAGTGTCCACACGTACTCCGAAGCCTCCAGGTACATGGAAGACATCGATCCTGCCAGGTGAGGGGAGGAAATTATTCGACGGTTGCTCAGCGTTGATGCGGCATTCAATAGCATGACCTCGGAATTGAATGTCCTCCTGACAAAACGGTATCTTCTCCCCATCAGCCACGCGTATCTGCTGCTTGACCAGGTCGATGCCGGTAACCAATTCCGTCACTGGATGCTCGACCTGGATGCGCGTATTCATCTCCATGAAATAGAAACCGCCATCAGTGTCGAGCAGAAATTCCATAGTTCCGGCACCGACATAATTGACCGATTTGGCGCCCCTGATCGCGGCATCGCCCAGGATTTTACGTAATTCAGGCGTGACTGCCGGAGATGGACTCTCCTCGACCAGTTTCTGGTGGCGACGTTGGACGGAGCAGTCGCGTTCCCCTAAGTGAATCACATTCCCATGTTTATCGCCGAGAACTTGGATTTCGACATGGCGTGGTTGGGTGATATATTTTTCAAGATAGAGTTCCGGATTGGAGAAAGCGGCGGCGGCTTCCACACGCGCCAGTTCATAGCATGATTCCAACGCTTCGGGACTTCTAGCCACTCGCATTCCTTTACCTCCTCCTCCAGCGGAGGCTTTTAAAATAACCGGGTAGCCGATCTCGGAGGCGATTTTCTTCGCTGCTTTGAAATCTGCCAAACCACCATCGGAACCGGGAGTAACCGGCACACCAGCCTCCTTCATCGTTTTCTTCGCCAATGCTTTATCTCCCATACGGGAGATCGACTGTGGGCTGGGTCCAATGAAGATGAATCCACTGGCTTCGCAAATTTCAGCAAATTCGGCATTCTCAGCGAGAAAACCATAACCGGGGTGAATCGCTTCTGTGCCGGTGATCTCCGCTGCGGTGATGATCCGTCGGTAATCGAGGTAGCTCTTGTTCGAGGGCGGCGGACCGATGCAAACCGCTTGGTCGGCAAAACGTACATGAAGCGACTCGGCATCCGCTTCGCTATATACTGCAACTGTCGTGATGCCCATTTCACGGCAGGCTCGGATGATACGGAGGGCAATCTCCCCTCGATTGGCGATCAGGACCTTGGAGATCATCTTAAAGATTAGTGTCGATTAGAAACATCACCTGACCGAATTCGACAGGTTTCGAGTTCTCCACCAGGATTTTAACAATACGTCCGGCAACATCCGATTCAATCTCGTTCATCAGTTTCATCGCTTCGACAATGCAGAGCACCTGCCCAATTTTCACGGTATCCCCAAGTTTCACATACGGTGCGGCATCGGGAGCAGGAGCGGCGTAAAATGTGCCCACCATCGGAGATTTGATTTCATGGTGACTCACCGGGATTTCAGGCGCGGCGGGAGGTTGTGGGATAGTTTGAGGAAGTGCACCGGGGATTGGCAACGGCGGAGGATAAAATTGCGGTAGTGGATATAGCGACATCAGAGGCGGTGAGAGAGCTGTTTGTTTCGCATCGCCTTTGCTAATTCGAATTCTCGTCCCTTCCCGTTCGATTTCCACTTCCTGTATCTCGCTGGATTCCACGAGTTTCACTAGCTTCCGTATTTCAGATAGATTCATTATTCTGCTCCTCCTGCTTTCCGATCAGTTTGCTCGGCAAGGCGCCCGTCATCTGATCGAAACCTAAAGCAATCCATTTGTCGTAGGTCTCATTACCGGCACAAGGTAACGTAAAATCGAAACCACCAAAGTTGCCATCGACCAAAAGTAAATGATAACCAGTGAAGCAACCAAAACAAACCCCGCGCCAAGGCTCCCCGAAAAAATCAATGGTTCTTCGCTGTTTTAAATGAGTAGATAATTCAGCCTTGGCGAGGGAAGTTTTTTTGAAATTGTTTATTTTGACTTTATTTGGGCTTCATTCCCGCGAAGCAGGCTGTTCGAGAAGGGAAAAATCTCATTGGGTGCCCGGCACTACTTGTTGTGCATGTTAGTGAATATGATCCTTCGCAGGCAAGGACGCCCTCATCGCAGGCAGGGACGCCCTCATCGCAGGCAGGGACGCCTACGCT
>CAZCRQ010000264.1:0-4294 GCA_964501095.1 uncultured bacterium
CACTAATGAACACTAATTTATGTAATTTTTATAATGTATATATAAATAATCAAAATATAATATCATTTCCATAATATACTATATAGATAAAAGCTATTCGAGTCCATTCGTGTTCATTCGTGGTTTAAAGATTATCCTTTTACTATCATTATTCTTAGGGAGTGGCGCCACCTTCGGTCAGGGATTTGTCGATCTATATTCCTGGCAGGGGAATGCTTCCTGGACTGGAAGTGACGCTGACCGTCTGGGCAGAGACATCGCTACTGGTGATTTCAACCAGGATGGTCGATGGGATGTCGCCATTTCCGCTCCAGGTGCGCAGAACAACTCCGGTGAAGTCTATCTCTTCCTCGGGACACAGACGATGCTGGATTCCGTGCATGTCACCACTCCCCACGACAATGCCGACTTGATCATCCGCGGCGAACCAGAAATTCAGCTAGGTCTGGCTTTAATCATGGGGGATGTGAATGGTGATGGATTCGATGATCTTATTATTGGCGCACCTCGGGCGCAAAATGGACGCGGGCAAGTCTGGATAGTCTTTGGTTATGACACTCCGCATAATGTAACTTATACTGTACCAGATGTCCGAATTAGAGGAACCGCGGCTCTCGATCAATGCGGTAAAGCTCTGGGCGTAACCCATCTCGACCAGGATCCCTCGCTGGAGCTGATCATCGGGTCGCCCTTCGCTGACCCGAGATTACGTGACTCCGCAGGAAAAATCGACATTCTTCTGGGACGGGAAACCTGGCAGCCAACAATCGATCTCAGCCTCACTCCGGCAGATTATACGATTATTGGCGCGCATCCGAGCGCGGGGCTTGGCTCTGCCATCTGTAAGGTGCTCACGTTCCAGGGAGAGATCTTCGGCAACAATCTCAACGGCGATGATTGGGGTGATGTAATTGTCGGTTCGCCGGGTCAGGAATTTCGTAATCGCCTGTCAGCCGGAGTTGTTCACCTGTTTGCCACCAATCAAAGTCTGAGGGATACAGTCGATCTCGCGGATCCAAACATCAGCCAATGGCAGGGATATAAATACATTGGCGGCGCTTGGGATGCCGATCTTACCGGTTATAGCCTCGCCTCCAATCGTTTGTTTGGGGATGGCAGGGGAAACCTGTTCATCGGCGCTCCGGGAGGGCGGGTCAATGCTATACGAACCGGTGCGGTTTATGAATTGACCTGGAGTGAACTCAGCCTCGTCCCCGCAACCATGGTCGATCTGCGTGACAACTCAAGATTCCGGGCAAAGTACTACTCTTCAACAGCAGGAGATTCCCTCGGGATTGCGGTGTGTACGACTGATCGACTCCTCTTGATGTCAGCACCATCACGTCAATACGATGATCGCGACCGGGCGGGTATTGTCTACCGTCTGGTCAATAATCCTGTTTTTATCGGTGTGGTGCTGCTGGACACCATTTCCAACCGTATTCAATTTATCTATGGTTCCGGGAACAGCACTGCGCTCGGCAGGACGTTGCAAATCGGCTATCTCGATGGCGACAATCAAGGCGATGCTCTCTTGGGAACCTACCAGACAAACCAATTTGCTGGTGCGACTTATGCAATCCGCGGCGGGCTCCCCTATATATTTAATCTTTATCCTTCACCTGTAAGTAATGTGCGTTACCCAGTGAATGATACCCTTCGTTTTTCCGCAAATGGGGAAATCCTTCCGATTGACCCCCAACGATTTTATCTGCGCCTCGATGGGATCCTTTACGATCCACTCTCTGAAAATGTCAGCTACATTGAAGAAAGCGGCAGATATGATTTCACGGTCATACCCGAGCGTGAGTTCAATGTCGATGCTCCGGTATGGGTGGAACTGCAAGTCAGCGATCAGGGGGGCAATCGTTCGGCGTTTATCCGCTATTACTTTGAAACTGGCGGTGACAATCGCGCGCCGTTTGTTCACAACCTCGATCCTGCCCCGCAGCAAACCGACGTTGCCACAAATTCACCGGTTATTTTCACCGTCTCCGATCAGGGAACGGGTGTGAATCGGGAGTCCATAGAAGTCATTGTTGAAGGCAATCACGGCGTGATTGGGCAGACAATGACCATCACCGGCACACCACAGGACTATCGTGTCGTCTATCGACACCCCGAGAATTTTTTGCCAGATTCTCGTATCGAAGTGAGAGTAGATGCCACCGATCTGGCACAGCCGGCGGCTAACCGCATGACTCCTTTTACATACGCCTTCTATACTATTCGAGACACACTCCCCCCGATAATCGATGAAATATATCCTGCTGCCGGGCAAAACATCGATGTCAGTACAACAATACGTTTCAACCTGTTGGATTATGGAACCGGAGTGAATCCGGACAGCACGTCGGTCACATTTATCCAAGGTGAGAACATTCGTGATAATGTAACTTTTATTTATGGTAGAATTGAGGAAGGTTACCGATTCGTTTATGATCCATTTGCACAGATTCCTGAGCCGATTTTATTTTCTCCGGGGGCGTTGTCAATCACAGTAGTCGGACAGGACTCCGCCACACCGCAACCGAATGTGATGGAAAGTCATTCCTGGAGCTATACAGTCTTGGAAGATGTTCTCCCACCCAGATTGCTCAATCCCTATCCCGCGCCCGGAAGCGACAGCATGGCGCACAACACTCCCATCAACTTACAGATCATCGATAACGCTGCCGGAATCGATTCGGCTAGTCTGTTTCTGGAAGTGGATGGCAGTGCAATTCATCATTCTCATCTCGATTTTGATTGGAGAGGGCATCGTGATCTCCATTTACGATATCAGATAACGAATGATTACTACGAGGATACTGTCCGTGTTCGGCTGTATGCTCGAGACTTGGTTCGACCGCAATTCAACTCACTGGACACCTCTTACTACTTTACCACCTCTCAGGATACCTTAGGACCCACATTTCTTGAATGGTCTCCGCCTTCTGGTGCGGTCGGGATTCCTGTCGATGATTCCCTAAGTTGGGAGGTGGCGGATGATCTCACCGGTGTCGATCCGACATCCGCTTTCCTCGCTATTTCCGGAATTGAACATGATTATGACTATACCCAATATCTGACCGTTGTCCCCTCGAATTACCCGGGAGCGGAATATCGTTTTACCTGCATTCCGCCCGCCTCGTTTCAATTGGAAGACACTCTGCGTGTGCTCTTCGGCGTCTCCGACCGCGAGGAGCCGCCCAATCAAAGTTCTCTGGTTTATACCTTCGCGACTCAGCCGGATGAGAGTCCACCCTACCTGGCGAATTTGAGTCCTTATCCGGGACAGACGTCGGTTTCACGTGGGGCGAATATCGTCTTTCATGTTCTCGACAACGGTGTCGGTGTCGAACGGGATTCCCTTCGTTTACGAGTCCGCGACCAGACGATTCCCAATAATAACTTATATATTGAGGAAGTAGACCGGGGCTATGCAGTTCGCTATACTCCACCGGGGCTCTTCGGATACCTGGAACAGGTGAATGTGCGCATTAAGGCATGGGATCGGGCGACGGTGCCGAATTTTGTTGATCAAAGCTACTCGTTCGTCACCCTCAGCGATGACCGTGAACCACCTTATGTGATCAACCTTGTTCCGGAGGTGGTGCAGAATCTACCCATCGACTTTGTCATTGAATTTGATCTGGTCGATGAAGGTGAAGGTGTTGACACATTACATACTATACTGCGCCGGACAAATCATCCCGAGTGGCAGGATTCCACTATTATCTCCCCCATCAATCTGGGTTATCATTACATCGTTTTCCCGCGCTTTAAGTATCTTTACAGCGATACAGTAAGTATCGAAATCGACCCTCAGGATCTGGCAAGCCCCGCCAATCGTCCCCTCGATCCATACCGTTATACTTTTTACACTATGGAAGATTCGATCGCTCCGCAGATAGGTGATCTCTTCCCGAAGCTGGACTCCACCATCACCCGTAACCGCTACTTTCATTTTACCATCTCGGACAACCTGGCTGGAGTAGACACATCGCGGTTCTCTCTACTTATAAATAATGTTGATGTCACCTCTGTTGCACATTTAACGAAACTAAGCGGTTCGGCAATTTGGGAATGCCGCTATCGTCCAGCGGGATTATGGGAGGAAAATAGCGAGATCACGGCAAATATCCATTCTGAAGATCTTTCCCACCGTCGCAATGTGAGAGAAGTAATTCATCATTTCTCGATTACACCGGACACAGATCTGCCCTTCATCCGCAACACGACCCTCTACCCGCAACCCGGTCAGACCGAGATTCCCCTCGATACCGTGCTTTCCTTCGAGCTGCTCGACAAC
>CAZCRQ010000265.1:0-4244 GCA_964501095.1 uncultured bacterium
AAACAAGTACCTTTGATTATCATTATCGCCGTAATTATAGGCGGTGCGGTTTTTGGCGTTTATTACTTATTCCAAGAAAAACAAAGTATGCCTTCCAAGCAAGAAGAGTTCGCTAAATTTAAATCAGAAAATCCTGAAACCGAAAATTCCGCTCTGCAAAATACTGAATTCACCACTTCCTGCGATGATTTCCCTGAGATATCAGGGGAAATTTCGTGCAAAGAAGCAAAAGAAATTGCTTTAGAAAAAGATCCTGGAGAAATTTATGACATTAATAAGGTTGAATCCGGAATTGATAAATTTTGGGTTATAAAAATTCAACAAGAAGAAAAGAAAACGGAAGTATTAATAGATATGGAAGGTAATATAATCAGAACTAAATGAAAAAATATATTTTATTTTCCATCGCTTTTATAGCCTTACTGTTTTCAGCCGCAGAAACCGCTGAGGCCTATTGCAATTCATCTTCGATAACTTATATTGACGTTTGCTATGGAGGAAATTGTTATGCCTGTCCTAAATCCATACCAGCGGGAACGGCTGTGACAATCTGGATAAAATATATAGATTCTGGTCAGGATTCCAGTTATAAATACGATCACAGATCTCTTTGGAAAGACGGTACGAGAATAGCGTGCAATAAAAGCCAAGGCGCCGATAATTGTTCGGAAACATGGGATTATTTTTCCGTAACTCTTCCTTCAACTGCCGGAACTTATACTTATACTGCCAAAGCCTATGCTGCGTCTTCTTTGAATGACAGCTATTGTAATAGTTCTGAAGGAAGCAGCCAATCTTGTGCCATAACTACTACCATCCCTTGCCAGTGTACTTCGGGTGTCTGCTGTGACGGATGTAATTACAAAACATCGGGTTCTCAGCCAACTGGCTATACGGATTATTACGATTGTAACGGAAGCAACAGTCCCACTGAGACAAATTACGTAAGGTTCAATGATTACTATTGTAACGGTACCGATGCCAGTTATCATCTTTCCCAGAGCAATGTGGATACCTGCGGTTATTGTAAATACTGCAGTTCGGGGTACTCTTATTGTTTCAACTATAGTGATTTAACTGCTTGCGGCAGTGGCAAATGTTGTTCAGGTGCCTGCGACACTTCTTTTTCCTGCTCCTTGACATCCGGTTGTTATTCTGAAACATGCTCCGGAACGTCATGGACATGCAGTGCGGCTTACGGAGGATCTGCTTGCGGTTCTGAATTAGGACCTAGTTGCAGATACACCAATACTTGCGACGCCTGGTATTATAAAAACACTTGTTCCAGCGGTTATTGTACGGGAGCTACCACTTGGACTACTGATGCTACTGATAACTCTGCCTGCAATGGGCAGACGTGCGCCACGGGAAAAGTATGTCAAAACGGCAACTGTATTACGCCTTGTGATTCAACTTCTTACACCTCATGTCCGAGCAGTGCCTATGATTTCGGAACTTCTGGAGGTACCAAATCGGACATGTGCGGCACTGACCAGTATTATAAAGTAACTGTCCCCAATGACCAAATTTGCGATTTAACCTGGACATTATCTCCAAACGCGGGGGATTACGATTTATATGCAAAATGGTCATCCGGTTCCTGTCCATCAACTAGCAGTTATGACTGCAGTTCGACTAATGGGGGCACTACGGCTGATACCTGTACAAGGATCAATTTGACAGCCGGAACTTATTACGCCCTTTCTCACCAATATAGTGCTGGCAGATATTCGATTACAGCAGGTTTAAGCAATTGCCAAACGGCCTGTTCTTCTTTGAGTTATCCGCCCGATAAATGGCAAAGGGTTTGGTACGATTGGAGTGCTAATTGTTTAGGTGACGGTCCTGATGAAACTTTAGAAGAGTTTGATAATAATTGGGGAACAGGAGCCATCAATTACGGTTTGAGCGACCAGATCCAGTTTGCTTCAAGCAAAAAGATTTATATTCCCACCACCGGAGTTTATATTTTCAATTTAGGTTCGGATGACGGCGCTAAATTGATCATTAATGGGACTACTTATATTGACGACTGGACCAGCCACAGCTACCGGGTGAAAAATATCAGCTTAAATCTTTCTGCCGGTTGGTATAATTTTGAGATCCATTGGTTTGAAAATACAGGCAGCGCCAGAGTTTCTTTTGAATACCACGTCGACCAAGAAAGCACTGACTGCAATACCGAGTGCAACAGAAGGGGAGACGGTTATTACGGAGGAGAGTGTTATCAAACGGCCTATCCGCCACCGCCCTTCACCACGCCATTTTGCACTGGTTACACTTACGGCAATCTGATACCGGATCAGGGCGCTTGCAGCGGGAGCTCGGTGGGATGCATCTGCTGCCATAATTGTCCCAACCCTCCTGTTCCCGACAATGTTACCGTCGGATCCTGCAATACCGTAATCACCGGCAAGGGATGGGATGCTACGGACGGAGTCATCTTCGGCTATGCCGGCTTTAATAAAGACACCACCTGGAGAACGTTTTACATGGACGATAATCCAGGAGACAGCACTTGCGCTGACAATCTGACGATGAAAAACTCCTGGTCGGTCTCAGGAGACGCAATTACGGTTCAGACGGATATCACCGGAAAAAGCGCCAGCCATAATCTTGGCGGAGGGTTTGATTTCAATCCTGGCGGATGCAAATATACCGTGAGCAAGATAGGAGTGGCAGGAAACGGCAATGAAACTTATACCAGCGCCAGTGCCTGCATGAATGGTACGAATTCGCTTGGAATTACCAGCGGAGCGGATTCCGGAGAATACGTCAGATGGCTGATTGATATGGAATACTGCGGTGACGGAGAGTGCAATTGCGGAGAAACCTGCACCAGCTGCGTAGGGGATTGCGGTTCGTGCGACACTACGCCACCAACCTCGGTAATAACTTCAATGAGTCCTTCTCCAACAAGCGGATGGTGGTCAGCGGGAACAATTACTCTTAATATCCAAGATACGGACAATACGGGAGGTAGCGGACTTAAGGCTTATCCGGATGGATGTAAGTATTACACGTGGATATGCGATAGCGGTCCGGCTAATTGTCAGTTGGTAGTAAATAATCAAGCGAGGACTTGCAATGCTTCCATTCAAATTAGTGTTGGCCCTGGAACTTCTTATTATAAAGAAGGTGTTGGCACTGCTTGGGTTAGGGTGTATTCGGTGGATAATGCCGGGAATAGCGGAGATGGAAAAGCAGGATACCAAGACGACAAGTTTTTTATGCTTGATTGGACTCCTCCTTCAACTCAAATAAAATAAATTTCTATTTTTAATTCTAAAAAATCAAAGAGGGGCTCAGTCCTTAAGGACCAGCCCCTCAATTGTGGTTACAGAGATTTCTGCCCGATACCACTTACTTCTGGACATTCCTCCCGTTTCCTGATGATATTGATAGGAAGCATAGAGGATAATTTTATCTCCTTCACGAATAGCTCCTCTAGCTTCCCAAGTGCTTGGCATGAGTACGGAATGAGCAAAAGCATCCATTCCGCATTCTTCGAGCGCTTTTTCTAATTCTAGAGGAAGGTTTTCTATTTTCATCCAATGTTTCCCGCCGTCGGCAGAAAGAATAATAGGTCTTATTCCTACTATTCCTCGTAGATACGAATAGGTATCAAGCCACACGCATGTTGTCCCATCAGCTGAGAAACCGAGCAGGACCGGTCCTGGCCTCCCCGACATATCTAAGGGATTCAAGAAATTGGTAGGAGGATTTGAAACTTTATCAATATTGTATACAGAACCATCCTGATCTCGATACCAAAAAGAGAATCTTACCGGCAGGAAATTATCTTCTTCCCATTGAGACGTCGTTCCGATAAATTCCCAAGTTAATTCACTAATTATTGGTAAGTCAGTCTTCGGTATCGCAATGTTTGGATCTACTTTAGTTTGTGTTTGGGATTGAGTTGGTGGAACAGACGGACTGTTTGATATTGGATTTTCGGTTTGAGCCGGAGGCTCAACCGAAGAAGAGGGAGTTGATGCAGAAGGCGAGGGAACCGGCGCAACTGGAGTCAACGAATGGCTACAACCCATTGTCGTTGTTAGAATAAGCAACACGATTAGAAATACAGCAATTCCTTTCATTTCAGTCTGACCTCCTTTCAGTATTTGTCTGCGATTCAAGACATATTCAATTGTTCGCAAACTGCCTAAATTATATAATCATTTATCACTTTTGTCAACAAGCTTTCATACATAATTTTATACGAAAAAATATGTGAAAGCGCA
>CAZCRQ010000266.1:0-4244 GCA_964501095.1 uncultured bacterium
TTATAACAGAGTTCTAGGAGAGTGTTTTTATTGACCAAAACCAGGATATTGCCTAATTTCAAAAAATAAGAGCTAAGAATAGAATGACAGCATAACAGCTCTTCGGAACCGAACAACCTGTTGATCACCTGGAATTGATTTCGGGAAACGAGAGGGAGAAGTAAAGATGAACAAGACACGGTTGGTAGTGCTGATTGCCGCTGCGTTGGTGTTTATGTCGCTCGGAGCGGTGGCGAAAGATTTGGAGTACGCGGATGGCATCCTGTTGATTCGTTTCTATGATGATGTCAATCCGATTATTACAGACAACAACTTCGTAAAAGTTGATAACCCGGAGATGGACAGGTTATTTGTTCGTTTCCGGGCTTATGATTTTGAACCATTCTTCGGTACAATGAAGATCAAGAATCCGGAGTATAGTTTTAAAACGAGAAACGACTACAAGATCTTTTTCCCCGATGAGACAAATATGCGTCTGGTCGCCGCGGAATTCCGTCAACTCAAAGGGATCGAACTAGCGGAACCGGATTGGATTTTACCGATGAATGATTTTATCCCGAATGATCCCTACTATGAAGATCAATGGTGGCTGCACATCATTGATGCTGCCCAAGCCTGGGATTACCAGACCGGGAATGATGAGATAATCGTCGGCGCAATCGACACCGGCGTCGACTGGCATCATCCGGATCTGATCAACAACCTTTGGGTGAATCCCGGCGAGGATCTGGATGACGATCATCGTCCGTTCGATCCACAATTTCCGGATATGCTGGGCACGATCGGCGACTGGAATTTCGAGGATGACGACGACAACGGATTGGAAGAGGATTTTATCGGCTACGATTGGGTGACCATACGCGGCAATGATCTGGCTGATGGCGAGGATGGCAATCCGGCTGACTATGATCCCATGGATTTCAACGGGCATGGTACCGGCTGCAATTCAGCGCTTGCGGAAGTGGGAGA
This sequence comes from uncultured bacterium, assembly GCA_964501095.1. Classification (GTDB taxonomy): domain Bacteria; phylum Electryoneota; class Electryoneia; order Electryoneales; family Electryoneaceae; genus CAZCRQ01. Next base: position 970 of record CAZCRQ010000266.1, read on the forward strand.
TAATGGTACCGGTTGTGTGGGAGTCGCCTTCAATTGCCGGATCATGTGCCTCCGTGCCGGTTGGGAAGGACCGGACGGTATGGGTTACAGCCAAACCTCTGCGGCGGCGAACGCAATGGCTTATGCCTCTGAAATGGGGGCAACGGTATTGAGTATGTCCTACGGAGGCAGTACGCCTGATGGATTCACGGAAGATGCTACGGATAACGCCTGGGCGGCTGGATTGCTCTTGTTCGCCGCTGCCGGAAATGAAGGACGCAACCAGGTGCAATACCCCGCCAATTATACTCATGTGATCGCCGTCGCTGCCACCAACGAGAATGATCAACGCGCTAACTTCTCGAACTACGGCAATTGGGTGGATGTTTGTGCGCCAGGAGTAAATTGCCTCACCGGATGGTATCTTCGCAATAATCCGAGTCGGCATGTCTACGTTTACTGGGACGGCACCAGCGTTTCCACTCCCATCGCGGCTGGTGTTGGCGCTCTTGTCGCCGCACAGTATACAGCAGAGACCAATACGGTATGGCGAACAGTTGTCGAAGATGCCACCGATTATATCCCACCAGGAGCGCGTCCCATCGGAGGAAGGGTTAACGCCTATCGAGCAGTGACTCAATACTATTGGCCCTCACTGACCTTCGATGATATCTTCATCTCGGATCCCGATGGTAATGGTCATCCCGACATTGGCGAGACTATCGAAGTGTCGATGATGGTCACGAATGCGCAGGGTTGGCAGGATGCGCAAAATGTCACCGCCCATCTCGAGTTCGATGTGGAAGGGTTGCAGATCGATCAAAATGATGTCTTACTCGCGCAGACGCTTTTAGATGGGCAAACAGCCGACAATTTTAACAATCCCTTGCAATTTACCGTCCCTAACAATTTTCCGAACGGCGCTTTTGTGAATATGCGCGTCAGCGTCACCGCTCAGCCGCATAATTACGAAATTGGCGAAGACTTCCATCTGCTTATTGGTACACCCCAGATTATCCTCGTCGATGATGATGGCGGCGATGATTATGAAACCTTTATCATGGACGATTTGAACCAGCTCGGTTTTGTCTATAATCATCATGATGTCGATGATTTAGGCGATCAGGCGATGTCCACCGCCCTGCTTTCTCAATATACCAACGTGATCTGGATGACCGGAGATGAACCAAATCCATTGAGCCAGAATGAAATCAATTCATTGCAGGGAGCGATGAATAATGGGACTAATGTCTTCCTGTTCGGTCAGACTCTAGATGAACAATTAACCGGTACCGGTTTCTACCGTGATTACCTTCACGCTCAACACGTGAACGGCAATGGTATAATGGGTTTGGAAGCGGCAGATAATGCTCCTCAACCGCCGATAGTTCCAAACAGCCGTCTCGCCTTGACCGGTCTTGGCGGCGCGGGAAACAATTCCGACCCCGATATTATCGCCCCTATTGATGGTGCAGTTACGGCGTATGAATATGCTAATACTGCCAATGTGGGCGGAATTATTTATGAAGGGGAGAATTACAAAGCGGTTTATTTTGCCTTTGCCTTCGAGGCGACCAGCGGTCAGGGAGGAACCACGCCCCGACAAGTTGTATTGGGAGGCAATGAACAGTATGAAGGGATTCTGCAATGGTTTGGTTTCGAGGCTCCTCCCCCACCTCCCGAGAATCACTTTGAACCAGTTTCCCCGACCGGACGTCCATACGCAATAGTGGTGGAGGAGGCAATTTTAAACGGTGAGATGCTTCAGCATTTTGATGAAATCGGGGTGTTCGACGAAGACCTCTGCGTTGGCGCTGAAATCGTCTCCGGCAATTGGGGGCTGCCCATCTCCGCCTGGCAGGGTGATGATGCCCATCAGTTGCCCGGATTTACCATTGGACATCCAATTCTCTTCAGAATCTGGTCTTATCTTGAACAACGCGAATATACAGCGACAGCCACCTACATTCGCGGCAATGGCACCTTTGGATTCGGCGCCTATAGTCAAGTATCACTGGAAGCGGATGCAAACCTGAGTTTCACTGCTCCTCTGGCTCGGAATTACTTCGAACTGGTCTCGACTTACCTCGTCCCGGCTGAACTAGATGCTTCGGTGGTTTTCGGCGGAATCAATAACTTGGAAATTGTTTACCAGGATGATGGTGATATTTATATCCCACATATTCTCAACACTATCGACGATATTACGATAACCGAGGGCTACCAGGTTTTCTGCATGGCGGCTTCTGAATGGACTGTCGAAGGCGTGATGACCGATCCGACTCAGGTTTACGAAACTGCCGGCAGGCGTTGGAATTGGATCAGCTACCCCTTCGATCATACTATTCCTCTCACCACCGCGCTTTCGGAAATTCTGGACGATGTCGAGATCATCATGACCGACGACGGGCGATATTATATCCCTCCCGTCATCAATACCATACGTGATATGACACCGGCAGAAGGATACTACATTTTCTCGAACAACGATTTGACGTTTACTTACAATACCGGTGGTTTATTGGCGGCTGACGATGAAATTGAGGTTTGGGAGATTCCCGCCGTCGATGGGGCTCCTCAAGCGACGGGATTGCCGTATGTCGTGCTGATCGATCTCTCCACTCGTTTGCTGGAACAGCGCCCGGCGATAATCGAGATCTACGATGGAACACAACTTGTCGGCAAAGCAGTAGTTCTGGATGATCGACCGGTAACCCCGGTTGTCGCCTGGATGGGTTCCGACGAGTTCGATCTTCCCGGATTCATTTCCGGCAATCCGATTCAGATCGAAGTGAAGAACGCTGCAGATGGGATCATCGAAAGTCATATACAGGGTGAAGCGCCCCTGTTCGGTGTCGCTCCTTATGCGCAGGTTACTCTAGACGCTATTGCTAATTATCCGCCGCTGGAATTCAGTGTCGGCGACGGGTACCCGAATCCCTTCAACCCGACTGTCACTGTTCCCTTTGCTCTGCCGGAGAACGGCGAAGTCAGGATCAGTGTGTTCAATGTAATGGGTCAAGAGGTCTTCAGCGCGATCCCGGTTTATGAAGCAGGACAGCATCATTTCATCTTTGACTCCAACTCTGCCGGTCGTGCTTTGGTGAGTGGGATGTATTTCCTGAGCGTCCAATACCAGGATCAGATCTCGACCCAAAAGGTGATGCTCTTGAAGTAATTCAGACAGGATTGGCAGGATTTACAAGATAATTTTTACAACCAAGGCGCAAAGGCGCGAAGAGTGTCTGTGCGCCTTGGTATTTTAGGGTAGTAGCGTAAGCCTCCGTGCTTGCGAT
>CAZCRQ010000267.1:0-2901 GCA_964501095.1 uncultured bacterium
GGATTGCATGCATTGACCGTGGAATGCGAAAGCGGAAAGGATTCCGAGTTTATCTGGATTACAAGTCCGCCCTATTTCTAAGCTATAATATTATATATTTATTCACGTTTATAAGTGACAACAAATCATAGAAAGATAAATCCTTATTGTAGAGGGAGAGAGATCGTTGAAGACAAATGCGTTGGGTCGTCAATTAATGGTGGAGTTCTTCGGGTGTCGTTCGGACATTCTTAACAATGTACACGACATTGAAACTGCGATGATCGATGCCGCTCTCGCCAGTGGTGCGACCATTGTGGAAAAAGTATTCCATCGTTTCAATCCCTGGGGGGTAAGTGGGGTAGTGGTGATTGCGGAGTCCCATCTGGCGATTCATACTTGGCCAGAGTATGGTTATGCCGCGGTTGATTTGTTCACCTGCGGGCATGATGTCGATCCGTACAGGGGATTTGATTTGTTAAAGACATTATTGGGCGCCACCAATGTCTCCGTGATAGAGATGAAACGCGGGCTTATGGTGGATCCCAGCGGCAGAGCGTTGCACAAACCGTTAATTCCGGAGACCGAGCAGAAAGTCAGGTAACATAATGAACAATTCAGGCTTACCAATTCCAAACAGTTTTTTTCTGACCGCTGGGGCGGCGGAGGGTTATACACCTCTAAATGCTTTCGATGCCGCCTTGTTGGATGCTGGGGTGGGCGACTGCAACTTGGTCAAACTTACCAGCATTATTCCGCCATCGTGCCGTAAAGTGGCGCCATTTCGCCCTCGCTTTGGTTCACTGATACCGGTAGCTTTCGCCTCGATGAATGCAAATCTTCCGGGAGAAGTCATTGCCGCTGCCGTCGCCTGTGGCATTCCGGCTGATGACTCGCTGCCGGGTGTGGTCATGGAGTATTCCGCCAGGGGGACAGCGAAAAATGCAGAAGCAATCGTACGAGATATGGTAAGTCATGCTTTTAAAATACGTAATAGAGAACTCAAAGAGACTCTCTCCATCTCCATTGAACACCGTGTCGAAAAATTGGGCGCGGTGTTCGCCTCGGTAGTCTTTGGGTATGAATAAGTGAAGTCAAACCAGGTGAAATAACCATGTCGTTGACACGGTCGACCGAACCGCTTTTTTCTTTTACTGAATGGTGTTCCGAGGGATTTGGGCTAACTTGGAGAATAATGAATGTTCTTGAATCGCTCGAAACTCCTTATCAGCGGATCGAGTTGTTCGAGACTCTCGGCGAAGGGAAATTGCTGGTGCATGATGGGGCAGTGATGCTTACTGAGCGGTTCGAGGAAACCTACCATGAGATGTTGGTTCATCCGGCGATGCTGACTCATCCCAATCCGAGAAGAGTACTGGTAATTGGGGGAGGGGATGGGGGTGCTTTACGCGAGGTGGTTCGGCACGAAGAGGTAGAGATTGCCAGGCAGTTCGAGATCGATAGGGAAGTAGTGCGGATTTGCCAGAAACATCTTCCCACTCTCGCCTCCGCTTATGATCATCCCAAGGTGGATTTGGTCGTCGGGGATGGGATAAAAGCTGTCGCAGATGCTGATTCGGGCAGTTATGAAGTGGTACTAATCGATTCTACTGATCCGGTTGGACCCGCAGTGCCTCTATTCGAAGAGCCGTTTTATCGTGATGTTTATAAAACATTAGCGGATGATGGGGTAATGGTTACCCAGATCGGAAACTACGCTTATCATCGTGAGCATTTGGCTGCGGTGGTTAAACGGTTGCGTAAGGTCTTCCCCCTGGTACGTCCCTACCGAGCGGATATTCCAATGTATCCTTCGGGAACCTGGAGTTTTGCTTTTGCCAGCAAGGGACTGGATCCATTGAGGGATTTCAATCCGCAGAGAGACAAAAAAATTGAAACAAACGCTCGGATCTGGAACCGAGAGTTTCATCGCTCCGCTTTCGCTTTTCCCAATGAGATACGGAAACTGCTGGAGGATAAAATAAGGCAAAGATAGGCTTCAGGCTACAGGCTACAGGCTACGGGCTACAGGCATCAGGCTACAGATGAAACAGATATTTAAACTTGCAGTAATGTTTCTGGCGATCACCCTATTATGGATAGGCTGTTCGAAAAGAGCGGAGAAAATCCCACAGGCGCAGCAATCACAGCCGGATACCCCCCAACTTCATGAAGAAGGCATCCAAACGGGGGGCATTCCTCTGGAGGGCATCCAAATGGATTTGATCCTTGGTTCGCCTCCGGACACTCTGCCGGCAATGAAGAAGATTCATTGGCCCTTTACTTTGGAATCGGACACTTCCAATCTTTATGCTCTGGGCTGTGGTACCGCAGCGTCGGAGAGAGAGGCACGAGAATTGGCGATCGACTCCGCACGATTCAAAATGTCTAAAGAAATACAAAGACATTACATTCCATTCAATAAAGCAATTATTTTGGAGCTTAACGAGTTGAAGATCCAAGATTATTTATTGAATAATTCCAAGATGACAGCCGATGCGATGGGGGGAATGCTGAACAAAATGTCAGTTGCGCAGATAGAGACCGAACAGCATAATGATCAATACCATTGCAAAGTCTGGATGCGTTTACCCGCCCGATATACCGCTGTTGCTTTTCTCAATGCCTTGAAAATCAGACCAAATCTATATTCATGGTTCATCGATGAACACAAAGATCTCTTGACGGTTTTGGAAGAAGCGCGCCAGGGGTATTATTTGTTATGGAAAGGAGCGCAGACGAAACAAGGGGGATGATGGAAAGGAATGGGAATCGAGTGGTGTCAGCCGTCCTCGGCTGACACTTAAGTATTCGAGTGGTGTCAGCCGTCCTCGGCTGACACTCCTCGGTTGACAGTTAAGTATTTGTTCTTCCGCCAGCCGAGGACGGCTGGCAGCACTTTAAGTGATCGAGTGGTGTCAG
>CAZCRQ010000267.1:3001-4240 GCA_964501095.1 uncultured bacterium
GGTTGACAGTTAAGTATTTGTTCTTCCGCCAGCCGAGGACGGCTGGCAGCACTTTCTTCCGCCAGCCGAGGACGGCTGGCAGCACTTTAAGTGATCGAGTGGTGTCAGCCGTCCTCGGCTGACACTTAAGTATTCGAGTGGTGTCAGCCGTCCTCGGCTGACACTCCTCGGTTGACAGTTAAGTATTTGTTCTTCCGCCAGCCGAGGACGGCTGGCAGCACTTTACCAATCTAATATGTAAATCTTGTCAATCCTGTCTAGAACTCCCACCGGGACTGCAGCGGAATAGCCAGGTTTTCCGCTGCAGTGGCGGGAGGGGAGGGAAAAATTAGTTGATATTATTTTCCAAAGCATGAAGAGTAATAATCAATTCCGGGATAGAAATCGGTTTTCTCAGGATAGCGCGAGCCCCGATTCCATCCCGTTTTCTGTCGAACAGGCGTCCCAGATGCCCGGTCATCAGAACAACCTTCACTTTTGAATCAATCTCCCGCAGAGTCTCCAACACTTGCAGTCCATCCATCGTCGCCATCATTAAATCCGTCACCACCACATCATAAGGCTGCTCACGATAAGCTTGAATCGCTTCCAACGGATCAAGGCAGGTTGTGCACTCAAACCCATGAAACTGAAGGGCGCGGTCAATGTTGGCTAACAAACGACTGTCATCGTCGATGAATAGGACTCGCATCGGATGATCCTCTTTTCAATTTAGAAGAAAGAATCAAATAAGAAACCGCAAAGCAGGAGCAGTAAAGAGTATGAAGAAGTATCAGCACCAGATAATAAAGTTGCAATTTCTGTGCCGATATTCTACACCATCTGCATATATGCAAATTCTGGGGGTAGTGAGTACGGAAATCAGAAATAGACCGCAGCTCGAATGATGACGGAGAGCAAACCCGGGGGGAATTGGCTGTTTTTATCGCCGAGGGTGACGCCTCCGATGCAGGTGAGATCGGCGTTCTGGGCGAGGTTGAAGTCTATCCGGGGATTGAGCGCATAACCATTATCACGTCCGCTGAGCACAAAGAGGCTGCCGGAAAGAAGATCGCTGAAGTCGTTTCGAGCGCCGGCAAGTATCAGAACTTTGGAAATCGGGTCTCCATAGAAGAGACTTGATAACCATTGAATAGTCGTTCTTACCATGCAGTCTATCAGCTTCTTTGATGTGCTTATAGAATAATGTGACGATAAGAACAGAGCGAAACCAGCGGGCATCCCAGGCAGAGCGGTTTG
>CAZCRQ010000268.1:0-4235 GCA_964501095.1 uncultured bacterium
AACGGAATCGTAATCGTGGGATTGAAGGGATTCGGGTAGCCTGCTTTAACACTGAATTCGGTCGGCAAGCTGAAGTCGCTGCTAACCGTGACGGAAGCATACGGCGCCTCGCCAAACCTTCCGGCATTCTCCATGGATGCTAGAACTTCCCCATTCGCCGCACGAACAACTACAGTCATCGGATTGCCGGCAGTGAAACCGGATAATCCATGCTCTTCAGAACCGCCCCAAGCAATCACCGGCGTCAATTCACGCTCGGTCAAGGCAATCGCTTTCCCTACCAAGGTCTTGCCATCCAGCAATTCTATCGTCGCCGGATTCCGAGTCAGCAGATCATCAGTCAGGCTCACCAGCACCGTGTATGGCAAGCCGGTCGGAGTGGGCGCGCCTTCAACTTCCGGAATCTCCCAGACATCTGAAGTCGTACCGGCAGCAATCCTGCCGACATCCGTGTAAGTGAAGGTCAATGCCTGGCGGACAAAGGCGAAATATCCGGTTCCAGATGTCATATTACCAATGGTGTTGATACCCACCGGAGGCGGAATATAAATACCACCTGCATCTGTCTGAATGATTTCAATGTGATTCACGATGGTTGAAAGAGCGGTAACAATGGGTACTGGATGATCGAAAGGATACCCCAACCAGTTCCAACGATTTGCCATCAGGGAATACGGCGTATCTTCAGCGATTGCATAACCGGTAACACTCCACTGAGAAACAGCAGAGCAGAATATCTGGTAACCTTCAGTCATCGTGATGTTGCCGATTGTATTGATGAACGGATTCGGAATAAAGATGTGCCCATCATCCTGATAGACAATCTCTAGGGCGTTGATTCCACCGAATACTGTCGGTGCATAAAGCGATGCCGGCTGAACATAGGTCGAGACCAGCTCGAAATAATTTCTCTGCAGCGGTACTGTCAGGGTTACAGGCGGTGGAGGCGGATTATCGCCGCCATGATTGAAGAATCCACCGTCGCCCCATTCATAGTCATTAGGATCTTCCCAATGCTGAGAGAGGTCAACGTGCATTGGATAGTTGGGCAGCCATTCTCCCTGTTCCTCAAAGGCGTCGAGAACATCCTCTTTCGCCACACGATGCCAGATAACCGGGCATTCAGTAAATTCACCCTCTTCCTGCGCAGTGAAACCGGCATCCAAGTCAAGAACATAGAAAATGTGTAGATAATCACCCTCGTTGTAGAGGGAAATATTGGGCTCGCGTTCATTGCGACATTCACCGGCGGGAATCGCTCCTCCGACACCGCGAGTATCGGTAAGGTTGACCCCTTTCGCCCACAAGCGACCGTACCAATCGCCGAATTCATTATTCGGCGGACTGGCGGTGATGAAGACTTCTCCATTTGAATAACCACCCGCAGAGCGATCATTAGGAATACCGTCTGCGGTTGTATCACCCGGCACCCCATACTGCTGATAGATGAGGTAGAGTACGCCGGTCTCCTCATCCTGATACATACTCGGGCGATTTGCCTGCCGCTGCCAGGCGCCGGGCGCCACCCAATTCCAGAAACGTCCGTCAGCTACCATCGTGAAAACATCCGACTCTTCATCCCAGTGATAGATTACGGATGTCCAAGTCATCGTGTTTTCATAATAGAAATAACATGGCGTAGTGAAGGCGACGTGGAGAATGTCATCATGGTCAAAATAGACGTTGATATCAGTATAGGCACGCACAGTATCCATATCCGCCGCTAAGGAATCCGGGAGAAGGTCTGGATCCGGATCGAGGAACGAAGTTAGGTTGATATAGTCCTCCCAATCCCAGGTTGCGCCGCCATCTTCGCTGATCCAGAGGTAGACATTGTTGTTCAACTGATTGTGATCTTCCCTGGGGATGTCATCGATATCGTGCGGTACGGTCTGTGCGACAGCGACACGACGCCCGTCGTAAGAGCAGCCGACATCACCCGAGATGTTCATCCCGTCGTGAGTTACAACTTGCTGTGCCGCCATTTGGAAGGTTTCGTTACCGGCAAGCCAATGATGACGAGAGTAAAGAATGTCCTGTAATGCCGCGGGATCGTCGGGACGATTGGAGGAGGTTAAAACATGAACATAAGCCTCCCCTTGATAGTAGCCTAACGCGGCATGGGGCCAAATGTTTTCGTTCTGCTGGTAATTCGGAATGGTAAATTCCGTAAAGATGAAGGGGAAAATCGACCATTCTGCAGCGAGTCTGCTTTGATATGGATTGGCGACATTAGCTGTGGCATGATAAGCGGGGAAGGCAAGTCCTTGTTCTCCGTTAAACGCCAGAGTAGTATATCCAGCGCGCGCCGCGGCATCGACGACAGCAGGAGTACCCAGTTCATACTGCATGTCGCCACCGACTTCAAATGCCCGGCTGTACTTCACATGACGCACACCGCCTTCCGCCACCAAATCCGTCCAGACTATATGTACTGTTGGAACGCCGTCACGATCTGCCTGCAAGCCGATCATCCTGCCGACGGTTCCATTGTGCTGTGATTCCCACCATGTGGTTCCTACAATCAACGTATCACCCATTAAATCCAATTCACCATAGCGTGGGATAAAACGGGGAGCGTCCTCGGGAATCACATATTCCCGATTCAAATCGGGATACCGATCCACATGGTTTACCGGCAAATACGGGGATGGACGATCCGCCGCATAAGCCATCATCGCCATGAGTAGTATTAAACCCATGACTATAAAGAGATACTTCTCCCTCATGGTTCACCTCTTCTGAGTTAGTGGTCAAAATGTACTTTATCTGTTAATAGTTGCTCTCCTGTCAGCGCAAAAAAGAACTGATTATAAATGATGTACAGCCGATTCTTTTCCTTGCCTGACCCAGTTTTTGTTTGACTTTATCTTGCTTTGTCCTTGATTCGGCTAGCTAAAGAAGTATGGTTTCTGGCTTTACTTCATTCTTAAGATAAGGTCATTATCTCTGTTTTACAACTCATCGGAAAAGATTTGGAGATTATCTGACGCCATAAGCTCTCTTGTTTCAGAGCTTAAGATGAACTACTAGCTTTGATTTCCTGCAACACCTCCGAATTTGATTCACGATTACGCGCAATATCCAGTTGTCTCCGCGCCACCGTGCTGTTCAACTGCCCTAGTGCCCAAGCGGCATGTAGACGGATCAAAGGTTCGTGATCGTTCAAAGCGTACACCAGACCCGCCAGCGCTTCCTCCGAACCCCAGTTACCCAAGGCAATTGCGACATTCCTCAGTAAACCAGATCGCTTGATCCGTAGAATCGGGCTCCCCCGGAATCGTTTATTAAATCCTGCATCTTCAAGAGTAATCAAGTCAAGTAGAGAGGGTGAAATAAAATCCAGATCTTTTTGTCGGAACCACGCCTCCTGGGTCTCGATTTGCTTTGTACCAACATTATAGGGACAGACAGTCTGGCATTCATCGCAACCATAAATCCAATTCCCCATCAAGGGACGAAGCTCGCGGGGAATTACTCCGCTATGTTCGATGGTCAGGTAACTGATGCAGCGAGTAGTGTTTAGTTTATAAGGCGCATCGAGGGCAAAGGTGGGGCAACGTTTGACGCAGGCAGCACAACTTCCGCAACCCAGGAGAGGTTCAGGCGGAGCCAGATCTGGCTCCAATTCAAGATCGAGCAGCAACTCCCCTAGGAAAAGAAATGAGCCTCTCTTTTGGTGAATCAGCAGTGTGTTTTTACCGATGAAACCGATATATGATGAGGCGGCGAAAGGTTTTTCCAGAATGGGTCCGGTGTCCGCGAACCAGCGGGCGTTCACTTCTGTTCCCGCCAGCGAGGAAATTGTCTGAGCCAGGCTCTTCAGACGCGGGATTATCAGGTCGTGATAGTCTTTGCCCCAGGCGTACATAGCGATCTGTCCACGGCTGGGATCGTCGCGGTTTTGCCCCGGAAAATCTGGTTGGTAATAATTCAAGCCGACGATAAGTATAGATTTTCCTGGTGGAAAAACAAGTTGAGGGTTTTTTCGCTTTTCGGAATCTCGCTCTATCCAGCGCATCTCGCCCGCACTGCCGGATTGAAGCCAGTGGTTGAATTGTTCTATAAAGGGGGGAGGTTGGAACAGGGCGATCGCCGCATAATCAAAACCTAAAGAATGTGCAGCTTGCTTTATTCGTGTTTCCAATGTCATATTCAATTACGCTTTTTATAACAATCACCTCTCACCACTAAGTCGCAGAGATACAAAACCATTTAACAATTTTGACCTACAG
>CAZCRQ010000269.1:0-4230 GCA_964501095.1 uncultured bacterium
ATGCTACCAGAAATAACACTGTGCGTAGAACGGGCGGCTCGCCCGTTCATGGGCGAGACGCCCATGCTACGTTGACATGGGCGGGACGCCCATGCTACCAGAAATAACACTGTGCGTAGAACGGGCGGCTCGCCCGTTCATGGGCGGGACGCCCATGCTACGCTGACATGGGCGGGACGCCCATGCTACGCTGACATGGGCGGGACGCCCATGCTACGTTTGCCCTCATTGAGACAAGCTCAACTGTCTTTTAAAATCCTCTGTATACCAGGCGCAAATTCTGTCATTGGAGAGCGTCATATCGAGTTGTTTGGTCATCAGAGTCAGACGTCCAAGTTTCACCAGTCGATCCTTGACCTCCGTATCTGACACATTCGCCAACATCGAATCAAGATGATCACTCGAGCAGTGAAGTTCAAATCCCATATTGGTCAGAAGATCACTTAAGAGTCGAATTCGTCGAGTACGACGCTCCAGAGTCGAACCTCCCCCTTTGTGCCTCAGCCTGATATAATTATTCCCCGGTTCTTTCGTACATAAGCTTTCTATCGTCATGAAGTGAAATCCCATTCTAAGACTTAGCAGCATGTAATCCTGGCTTAAAATGGCGAAGCTCTGAGTGGAATAATCCTGCTTCGTTTGAGCGTCGCGTTTCAAAGAGAGTTTCGGGAACAATTGAGCCGATTTCTCCACTTTTGGCGATTTATGCCAACCCTGAATTTTTATCCCCTCCCAAAAGGCGCGCATGGGAATGGAATGAAGCTGGTCTTCCGAAATTTCGCATTCTGTAGGCAGATTGGAAACCTCATCATCCAAAATCAGGATATTGACCTCCAGTGGAATATCGGTCTTTAATTTACAACCAATCTTGGTTCTGAACTGCTCATCCTTCACACTATGAAACAGCTCCTCGATCGCCTTCTGATGGCAATAGCGAGTGAGATCATGAAAAGTCCGACAATTGCTGACTGTAAAAGAAGGTTCCGCCGGATTGATCAGGTGGAGAGTAGAGATTTTCTTCAAGATTGCTTCGAGCAATCTCATTATTTCCATACCGGCAAGAAGATTTATTTCCTCTTTACGGATTTCAATGATCTCCTCCAAGCGACCGAAATAGATTTTTCCCGCAGTAGCATCAACAGTCACTGTTTTTCCTTTGAGTAGCCGGATGGCATCATGTACGCGTGTCAGTGAGGGCGTTTGATACTCGCGGGTGATAATTGCCGCATGACTGACAACGCTTCCGATCTCGGTGACCAGCGCCTGAAGGCGATCGATCACCGTGATCAAACCGGGAAAGGGACGCGGCGTCACTAAGACAACACCATGCGGCACACTCTCCAGATCATCTTTCGAGATGACAACATGCACCTGTCCACTTCCAGCGCCCGGACAGACAGTCACTCCACCTTCGTAAAGGAGCTTTTCCCTTTGTATGTCTTTAATTTCAATGACTTTATGTTCAGGAACGACACGTAGGGGGCGACATTGCAAAAGATATAACTTTCCTTCCTGATCGATTGCCCATTCAATATCCTGCGGACTTTCATAATGATTTTCCAACTGCAAAGCGTAATCACATAAAGACTGAATCTGTGGTGTCGAGAGCGAAGGTTGGTTTTGAAGTTTTGCCGTAAGACGTATTTTGGCGATGCCGCCCTTCTCACGGGATTGCAGCAGGAAGGATTTATTGGCAATAATACTTTCCAGGATCTTCCCGGTCTCGCGGGAGACCTGAAAATAGTCGGGAGTGACTATCCCTTCAACGACGATTTTTCCCAGCCCGAAAACTGAATTGATCAGCAGACTGCCATCGTTCGGAGCGATCGGATTTTTTGTATACACCACACCACTGGTTCGGGCGTTGACCATCTCGAGGCAGATCACCCCCATTGTCAATTGAGTCTCTGATAACTGATGGCTGAGAAAATAATAGATCGCCTGGGGTGTAAATTTACTCGCCAGAATTTCCTTGTAACATTGGAGAATATCCCGACTGGCGACATTTAAAAATGTCTCATACTGTCCGGCAAAGCTGTGGAAAGAGTCTTCACCGACGGCGCTCGAACGAAGCGAGACATGCTTCGGGGCGATGCGAGTCCGCAGATCAAAATAGGCTTGCATGATCGTTTCTTCCAGATCGGAAGGGATTTTAGCCGCGAGGATCAGCCGACGGATGATCTGACTTGCCTGTGTCAGGTCTTGAAGCCGCTTTATATCTAGGTATCGAAGGAGTTCGCTAATTTTGCTTTGCAGATCGTTGGAGTCGAGGAAGTACTTGTAAGCCCAGGCACTGATGGAAAAACCAACGGGCACCGGCATTCCGAGGGAGCGTAGTTCACTCAAACCGACGCATTTCCCTCCCACGCTGGCGGCTCGGCTGGAATCCACTTCTTCCAAGGGAATGATATAATCATCCTCGACAATAGAATCGCCGCCTGGAAGGAGGGCATTAACCTCGCGTTCAATGGCTTTGTATCGTGGATTTAGCTCTTTGTAACGATCTCCGCCAAGCGAAATCATGAGTTGAATGATTTCCTGCACACCGGAACGAACCTGATCCAGGCTGGAACGAAGGTAATTCATATTGAAGAGATATTCGCCCTGGGTCTTCTCCTCCATGTCGCTGATCAGACGCAAAACCTGGTGATTCTTCTCCAACAGTTCGAGAAACCGGGAAAACTTCTCCCGGATTTCCGTCACCATGTCCTGGTAATCGTTTTCTGACAAGTTGGCTGTCTTTGTCCTTTGCATTATTCAAGACTCTTTTCGATGGCGACTTGAAGGTGGAATGAGAAACACTACTGCACTATCATATTAAGGGGGAATTTTCTAACTTTCAAGCAAGAATCGAATATGGCGACTTTAAGGCAACCAATATGGGACTTCATTTCAGAACGAATCTGGCTCGGAATTATAAACCACCCGGTCTGTCGAAAAAGCGTCTAAGGTGGAATCGTCTGCTGAAAACGTTCTTTCTGATGCTGCTTCTGGTTGTAGTTGTGGGAGTAGTCGGCGTCATTTTGCCGGCTCACCATACAGTAACCCGAAAGGCGGCGTTTAATCAGTCAGTGGATGAGATCTGGCAGGCGATCACCGATTATCCCAGCTTTCCAGCTTGGCGTCCCGATCTGGCGAAGGTTGAGATGATCAGCACTACCTATCCGGTCATGTTTCGCGAGATCGACCGGTTTGGCAATGGGCTGACCTACCGTGTCGTGGAATCGTATGCCAGGCATCGCTATAAGATAGAAATCGCCGACGAAGCCTTTCCGGTCAAAGGAAGCTGGACAATGGAGCTGCATCCGACTGCCAAAGGGTGCACTTTGACCATTACCGAGGAAGGGACGGTCAAGAATCCATTTATCCGCTTCTTCTATCGTGTATTTTTCAAAAAGACCGCTACTATCGATCAGTTTCTCAAAGCATTGAGTTGGAAGTATGGTGAAGAGGCGAAGTAAATGTCTCATAATAGTCAAGCAGCAGTTCGACCATCTTAGGAGGTTGGTGATTTTGAGTCAATTTTACAAGGATCGTAGCGTACTCCTGCCTTTTTTCATGCCATACAGCGACCTTGTTCTTTGCCGCGAGACGAGCGAAAACTGTTTCGGTAAAAGGGTGATAGTTCTCGTTGAAGAGTAGAATCGTGGTTGGATACATTTTAGGGAAATTCCGCCAGAATCGTTTGGTCGGAAGTCCATCTTTTCTGAGCGAATCAATATGGCAGCTTAACCAACGTACGTTTTGAGCAAAATCCTGCGGAACCGTTATTTGATCGGGATAGACCAGAATAAAAATCGGAAAGGAAGCATTTTTTTTCACCCAAGATTGCAGTACCGGCAACTGCTGCAAGATTTTTTCCTGCTCCGGCGGCAGGACAATCAGTATATTGACATCATCTGGCAGCTGCGCGCTTCTCTGGTCACGCTTCCCTTGACGGACCGCATGATTCAATCCCCAACGTTGAATCCAGGATAATTTCCAGCTCATTATCTCTTTAAATTCCTCATCTCTTTCTTATTCCTCTCGCTGAACGGCTCCGGAAAGTAGCCATTTCTCACTCTGCAAGGCAAACTCATCAGTCTTCCCAGAAATGTAGCATGGGCATCCTGCCCATGACACGGGCGGGACGCCCGGGCTACGCTGACGCGGGCGGGACGCCCGGGCTACGCTGTCACGGGCGGGACGCCCGGGCTACGCTGACGCGGGCGGGACGCCCGGGCTACGCTG
>CAZCRQ010000270.1:0-4228 GCA_964501095.1 uncultured bacterium
TGGGCGAGACGCCCAGGCTACATTTGCCCACCATGGGCGAGACGCCCAGGCTACATTTGCCCACCATGGGCGAGACGCCCAGGCTACACTCTATAACTTGAATTACTTCATTCAACCCGCCTAATGAAAAAGAGAGGAACTTGATTTTTCAGAAAAGCTCTCCTCTCTCTCGATTTTCAGGAAGAATTCCCCTATTTTAGATAGACCTCAGGTGCGAACTTAGTTCAACATAACACATTGATATTAAAATAGTTACTTAAGTCATTGTTCTTCTTACTTCGCTTCTAAACTACACGTTGCGGTATAATATGAGCTTCGTTCATCTTCATAACCATACTGATTACAGCTTCCTGGACGGCGTCAGCAAAGCGGTTGATCTTTGCTTGGGCGCCAAAGAATTGGGAATGCCGGGAGTGGCAATCACCGATCACGGGAATCTTTGCGGCGCGGTGAATTTCTATCGCGAAGCA
This sequence comes from uncultured bacterium, assembly GCA_964501095.1. Taxonomy (GTDB): domain Bacteria; phylum Electryoneota; class Electryoneia; order Electryoneales; family Electryoneaceae; genus CAZCRQ01. The sequence continues at coordinate 471 of CAZCRQ010000270.1, forward strand.
CGGCGTCTGGGACTGAAACCCATCATCGGGTGCGAACTTTACCTAACTCCAGGTTCACGTCACGATCGCGGCAAGGATGTCAGTGGTCGTGAAGTTCCGATCTATCATTTATTAGTCTTAGCGAAAAATCAAACCGGCTGGCAGAACTTGATGAAGCTCTCCTCTGCCGGATATCTTGAAGGATTTTATAAACGACCGCGTGTGGATTATGAACTTTTATCGGCACATCATGAAGGTCTGATTTGTTTAAGCGGCTGCACGAAAAGTCATATCAATCAGACAATAATCAACAACGGTGAGGAAGAAGCATACAACCTGGCAAATCAATACCTCGATTTATTCGACGATGATTTTTATTTTGAACTGCAGGATCACAGCCTCGACGATGAAGTGCTGGTGAATCGCACTTTGGTTGAATTTGCCAAGAAACTGAAGGTCAAAATCGTCGCCACTAATGACACCCATTATTTGAAACGCCGCCATGCAGTTGAGCACGATATTCTTCTCTGCATCCAGACCCGCAGCGACTACCTGGACGATAATCGCTTACGGTTTAAGGGGGCGGAATTTTATTTGAAAAGCTATGATGAGATGCTGGCGTTGTTTGGAGAAATTCCCGAAGCCTTGGATAACACACTGGAAGTGATGGAAAAAATCGAGCTGGAGTTCGATTTCGGGGAAAAGCATTTTCCGCGGTATAACTTGCCGGAGGGCGAGGTTTCCAATGAAAGTTATTTGATGCGTTTGTGTCAGGAAGGACTTCCGAAACGTTATTCGAAGATCACTGAGGAGTTACAGCATCGTCTGGAAACCGAGATGGGTGTCATTGTCAACAAGCAACTCGCGAGTTATCTCCTGATCGTGCGTGATTTTATCTTTTATGCCAGGAGCAAAGGGATTCCGGTGGGTCCGGGTCGCGGCAGCGCCGCTGGCAGCCTTGTCTGCTATCTCATTGGCATCACCGACATCGATCCTCTCAAGTACGATCTGGTCTTTGAACGTTTTATAAATCCAGAGCGGGAAAGCTATCCGGATATCGATGTCGATTTTTCCGACAACCGTCGCAGTGAAGTCATCGAATATGTACGTCGGAATTATGGAGCGGATTGTGTCAGCCAGATTATCACTTTCGGGCGTATGTTGAGTCGGGGCGTGGTTCGTGATGTTGGACGAGTATTAAAGGTGCCGTTATCAGAGGTGAATGCAATAGCCAAACTCATTCCGGAAGGGCAGGATGTCACCTTAGAAAAATCTCTAAAAGAGATTAAAGAGTTAGCGGAATTGGTTCACAGTAAACCGGAGTATGAAAAGCTGATCGAACATGCCCTCCAATTGGAAGGAACGATACGTAACGCTGGAATCCATGCTGCAGGAGTGGTGATTGCGCCGGAACCGCTCGGTGACCTTGTCCCGCTCTATAAGGCGTCCGAAGGGGATATCTGCACTCAGTTCGACATGTGGAATATCGAAAGCATCGGCCTGTTGAAAGTCGATCTTCTCGGTTTGAAAACGCTTACCATCATTGAACAAGCCCTAAAATTGATTAAAAAACGTCATGGGGCGATCGATCTCGATTCCATCCCTTTAGATGACCCTAAAACATTCGAGTTGTTCTCGAAGGGACAAACGGTTGGCATTTTTCAATTTGAATCATCGGGAATGCGCGAGAACCTGGTCAAATTGAAGCCAGACCGTTTTGAAGACCTGATCGCCATGAACGCGCTCTATCGCCCGGGACCGATGAAACACATCGAAGAATTTATCGAACGTCGTCACAGACGGAGGAAAATCATCTATCTCCATCCAATGCTGGCGGACATTCTCGATGAGACTTATGGAGTTATTGTCTATCAGGAGCAAGTGATAAAGATCGCCAACCTTTTAGCAAAAATGAGTCTCGGTCGAGCGGATGTGTTACGTCATGCAATGGGAAAGAAGAAGAAAAAATTGATGGAGACACTTCGTCCGGAGTTCTTCGCTGGATGCGGTCAAAATGAGATTGATCAACACGCTACACAGGAATTATGGGAACTGATCGATCAATTCGCAGAATACGGATTCAATAAATCTCATGCCGCTGGTTACGCTTTGATCGCATTTCAGACCGCGTATTTGAAAGCCCATTACCCAGCCGAGTTCCTAGCGGCGACAATGACTGTCCGCGGGGAAAGCACTGATGAGTTGGTCAGATTTCTTGCCGACTGTAGTAAAATGGGGGTTAGGGTACTGCCGCCGGATGTCAATGAATCGGAGGAGGATTTCACCGTCACCGATGCAGGAGCAGTGCGTTTTGGTCTGGCAGCGATCAAAAATGTCGGAAAACCGGCGATTCAAGCTATCTTAGGGGCACGTGATCTACAAGGTAAATTCATTGACCTTGCCGATCTGGCATCGCGGGTGGATAGTCCATTGGTGAATCGAAGAGTACTGGAAAACCTGATTCGCGCCGGGGCAACTGACAGCCTAGAAGGGCATCGTGGACAAAAACTCCATCTCCTCGACCAGGCGATTTCTTATGCTCAACAAGCGAAGCAAGAGCGGTCGATGAATCAGGTCAACCTGTTCGCAGACAATGAAGGATTGAATCTGCCCCGAACAATTCTGCCGGATGTTTCCGATTTACCTTCTAATGAAAAACTCGCCAATGAAAAAGAATTGCTGGGCTTTTATTCCTCTGGACATCCATTGCATGACTTCCAGCATGAGATTGAAGCCCTCTCGAATTGCACTATCCAGGAGCTTGAGCAATGGGAATCTGATAAACAGTTGCAGCTTGTCGGGATTATCACCACCATTAATCGGGTCAACACTCACAAGGGGGAATTTATGGGACGCGGACGTTTTGAGGATCTTTCCGGAGCCATCCGTTTTATCATCTTCCCGAAATCCTATGAAGAGTATAGTGGGCTTTTAAAAATCGGTGCGCCTGTACTTGCCAGAGGAAAAGTCCAGAAACGTGAAAATGCGGTTGAACTCATTCTTGAATCGGTCGAAGACTTAAAAAGTGCGACTTCCCGCCTGACTAAGAGAATCACGATCAACATTGATAACGCACTTTCGGCGAAAACAGTCCTCGAGCTGGAAAACGAATTTCGTCGCCACCCCGGAAACGCCAATGTCTGGTTCCAATACTACGATGGGGAGAGGAAGTTATACTCGCTTTGTTGTAAAAAATACAAGATCGATCCTGATCATGAGTTTATCGATCAAATCGAAACCTTACTTGGGGAAGGAACGGTAAAGATTAATAAATAGTGCTTGACCGAAATCCTTGCCATTACGTTATTCTGAACGAAGTTTTGAATCTAGTAGTCCATATCAGACAAAACAAATTGTTTGGTTGTCTCTTTTCATACCCGATTTACAACGTAGGCAACGGATTTTTGCCCGCTTCAGCGGGCTGTTATGTAGCACCCGCCTTCAGGCGGGGTGACTAGGATAACCTATTGTAAAAGCGCGCTTTAGCGTGGCTTCCCGGAAAATTGAAATTGATCGTGCATTGAGCTGAAGCACACCACAAGCGCGCTGAAGCGTGCTCTGGATGTCGGATTCCGAATCGTACACCCTTGCTAAAGCAAGGTGCTACAGAGCAGCCCGCTAAAGCGGGCATATTACTCGCATGAAGCGAAATAAATCCCATTAAAACATTTGGCATGAACTACTAGGCATTATATAAGTAATTGAAATTTAAAAGATTCTTCGCTTCGTTCAGAATGACTCATCGTATTACAGCCTTCATTTCGTTCAGAATGACTCAT
>CAZCRQ010000271.1:0-1634 GCA_964501095.1 uncultured bacterium
CACCTAAGTCGATAAAATATGTGGTGTCGGTCGTCCTCGGCTGACACCTAAGTCAATATGTCTTTATCTAGTAAAATAAATAGTGTTATTTCAATTCTTTTCCGACGCAAAATCAAAGAATTGAACCGCATCTTGGTGATAAATTCGATTATTGAAAACAAGAAAAATAATCGAACGTATCTTGAGATAGGCATATTCAGCGGCAAATGTTTCCTGCAAATCAGGGCAAAACGGAAAATAGGCCTTGATCCCTGTATTACCACTCGTCTTCGCCTAATGCGTATTGTCTTGTTTTTCAGAGATTTATTCACCACCAAATACTTTGCCAAAACCAGCGATGCCTTTTTCACAGAAAACTCATCACTCTTCAATAAATACAAGATCGATGTTGCTTTTATCGATGGATTGCATACCTATAAACAGTCTGTTATCGATGTAAGAAATGTATTGAAGTATTTAAATGATGATGGGATTATTGTCATGCATGATTGCAACCCGGAGAATGAAGCCGCTGCCTATCCCGCCCTCTCCCGTCAGCAAGCGGAACAGTTGAACCTGCCCGGGTGGACTGGTTCCTGGAATGGAGATGTCTGGAAAAGTATTATTGAACTGAGATCAACTGAAAATAATTTAAAGATCTTCGTCCTCGATTGCGATTGGGGACTGGGAATTATTACCCGTGGCAAACCGGAAAAAATGCTCGATTTTTCGCTTGCTGACATCGAGAGGATGACTTATAAGGATTTGGAAAACAATCGTCTGGATTGGCTAAATCTAAAACCAGCAGAATATATAAGAGAGTTTGCGAATGGATTGAAATGATAGTTTTTAATGTCCTAACTCGGGTGAGAGGAATCCTCCTTTGGGTGCCCTGCACTACTTGTTGTGCAGGTATAAATTTAGCTCAGATGAAATAGAATCTTGATCTTCAGGAGTTTAATTTCATGCCAACACGTTATAATGATCCCGGACATGCTCATTATTTGACATTTTCCTGTCATAATAGACTCAAGTTATTCAAAGAACTTTCTATATGTGAATTATTCATTTCCAATCTAGAGAGAATCCGATGCCAGACTCAGACTTTACTCTGGGCTTATGTGATTATGCCTGATCATGTTCATCTGTTAATCGATTTACAAGACAAGTTATCGGTTTCTAAGTATTTACAATCTCTGAAAAAAACTGTCAGTTATCAAGCCATTCGTTGGATTCAGGAGAATAAACCAAGGTGGATTCCTTACATTCAGACTGTGCAACGCGGGAAATCCGTTTTTCGCTTCTGGCTTCCTGGAGGTGGTTATGATAGGAACATTTATGGCGATCAGACCCTTTTAAAAACCATGAATTATATCCACAATAATCCTGTGCGAGCCGGATTGGTTGAGAAACCAACAGATTGGAAATGGTCAAGCGCCAAATTTTGGGAATTTGAGGAACCAGATCCGATACGCTTAGATATTCCACCTTGGTGGAGTCAAACTTGAAGGTTGAGATATTGAATTTTATGTGGGTGCCCTGCACTACTTGTTGTGCAGGGTAGGGAAATCCCCCCTTTGGGTGCCCTGCACTACTTGTTGTGCAGGGCACCCGAGGGATAGGGTACCTGTAAATGGAATATCCGATGATCCTGC
>CAZCRQ010000271.1:1734-4227 GCA_964501095.1 uncultured bacterium
TACCTGTAAATGGAATATCCGATGATCCTGCACAACAAGTAGTGCAGGGCACCCGAGGGATAGGGTACCTGTAAATGGAATATCCGATGATCCTGCACAACAAGTAGTGCAGGGCACCCGAGCTTACATGACTAATAAATAAACTTGTTGTATAAGTTAGATATAAATAAAATAAGGAGAATTAAATGAGTTACCGCTTAAATCAAATCTTTTTTCTTTCTATACTTATATTTTTATTGCTTTCAACGGTTATTCAAGGGAAAGTTGGTGGAGAATACTATGAGGGAGAGGCAACTATCCCAATTGTCAACATCACTCCGGAGCAAGCGCGGTCAAAAGCGTTTCAACTAGCACGTGACCAGGCGCTCTTTGCTGCCGGTGTCGAATTAAGTGTAGCCACCGGCAGAAAAGTGGAAGAAGACCCGACCGGCTTTTATGATCGTTTCGTTCGTTACACCGGCAGCCGGGCTATCGGATTGATCGTAGAGGAGAATACTTTAATCGATAGACAGGCGATTCAAAACCTTGGACTGGAGTGTCAGCTTGTCCACGAAGTGAAAATCCGCGCCCTCATCAAGCCTACCCTTAGCCAGCCTGATCCGGGCTTTCAGCTTGAAATGGCTGTGGATCGCGAGAGCTACCGTAACGGCGAATCCCTGGTCATCTCCCTGCAAGCTACTCGAGACTGTTATGTCACACTCTTCAACCTCTACAGCAATGATTCACTGTTGGTAATCGCGCCGAACCAGTATCTCCCAGAAATATCGCTTCACAAAAATGTTGGAATGACTATTCCTCCTTCTAATGCAAACTGGGATTTCCCGCTCAGCCTCACACTTGGGGATACTCTTGCTTATGAAGGGCTTTTTGCCGTAGCGACCAAAACCAACATTCCCTTCCCCGGGATGGAAGCGAAAGAGCGTGAGGGTCTGCTCTCTTTCGGCGATGCCCTTCTTCGCCTCAACCGCTGGCTGATCGCCATACCTCTTGATCAACGCGCCGACGCCTGGGAGTTTTATAGGATTGTGAAGTGAAAACAGGATTGTGAAGTGAAAAGAGGAGATCTTATGAAAACCATCGCTTCAATCATCAGCTCAATTATCTGTGCCAGCCTTGTTTTGTTCTACCTTGCTTTCACTGCCCAGGCGGTTGACATCAATGCCGCCCTTGAACGTACGCTGACTGGACACAGTGACAATGTCAATTCCCTCGCCTTTAGTCCGGATGGACAATTTCTGGCGAGCGGGAGCAAGGATAATACTGTCAAATTATGGAACGCGGTGACGGGCAGGGAGCTACGGACACTGACCGGGCATAGTGATGATGTCAATACCGTCGCCTTCAGTCCGGAGGGAAAAATTCTCGCAAGCGGGGGCGCGGACAAAAAAGTTATACTATGGGAGGTCGAGACCGGTAGTGATATCCTGACATTGACAGGGAATGGTTCTTGTGTTTATTCCCTCGCTTTCAGTCCCAACGGACGTATTCTGGCGTGCGGGAATCAAGACAACAGCATCAAGTTATGGGATGTAGAAACGGGACGTTTGATACGGATGCTTACCGGTCACAGCCTTCAGGTCAATTCCATCTCCTTCAGTCCGGATGGAAAAATTCTGGCAAGCGGGAGCGTGGATAAGTGCGTCAAGTTGTGGGAAGTCGCGACGGGTAATGAGCTGCGGACACTTAGCGGGCATAATAATGCCGTCCGAACCGTCGCCTTCAGTCCCAATGGGGAAATTCTCGCGAGCGGAGGTGCCGATAACTGCATCAAGTTGTGGGATATTGTAACGGGAAATGAGCTTCGAACACTGACCGACCATACTCATGTTGTCATTTCTATCGTCTTCAGTCCGGATGGACGTTTTCTGGCGAGTGGGAGTGCTGACAACCGAGTCATGTTATGGGAGGTCGAAACTGGAAAAGTGCTTCAGACACTGACCGGACATAGTAAATTCGTCTATTCCGTCGCCTTTAATAAGACTGGAAGCCTTCTCGCCAGCGGCGGTATGGACAAGAGCATCAATTTATGGCGAATATCGATCGACAGTGTCGATGTATCTGCTACACCCGAACATGGTATATCTTCTTCACATCCCGAAATTAAAAAGGTACTAATTGTGGACATTGAAACAAACATTCCGAAAGCCCAGTCACCCAATAATAACGCTGTCGCTGTGGTCATCGGCAACTGCCATTACAGCCAAAACTGTCCCGATGTGCCGGATGTCGAGTATGCTTTACGTGATGCGGAGTGGATTAGGGAATATCTAATCACCGCCTTGGGTTATCAGGAGGGGAATATACTTTATAAAATCGATGCCAGTTTGGCAGTGTTTCTTGACTATTTCGGTACAGAGAAAGAGCCGCTCGGCATGTTAGCAAATATGGTCAAGACGGGAAAGTCTGATGTGTTCATCTATTATTCTGGTCACGGCGCGCCGGATGTGAAGGAGCAGAAAGGCTATTTTGTGCCGGTTGACTGCCATCCGAACG
>CAZCRQ010000272.1:0-4212 GCA_964501095.1 uncultured bacterium
ACTTTTTAATGAAGTGGCGTAAGTTGTCCTCGGTTGACGACATTGGTTCTTATATTGATCTTAAATAGTGTTTGACCGAAAATCCTGACACCAAGTCATTCTGAACGAAGCGAAGAGTTTATATTTTTGTACATATTGCTAAATGTATATGAAAGTATTCAGATAAAATAATGATAACCAAAGATTCTTCACTTCGTTCAGGATGACTTAATAACAGAATGACCTGATAATAGAATTACTTGATAACCAGGGTTTTCGGTCAGATATTTAATATAGAACAAATAAACGGAGAATAAAATGCGCATCTGTCGTCATCGTATCATTTTCACCGGATTGCTTTTACTATTTCCTCTCTTCGCTCTGTCAGGGGATAAACTTTATATCCTTTTGAATGAGCAGACTCAGTTAAATAGGGTGGATAATTCCTCTCTCTGGCTGGATTATTCCGAAGTAATACAATCACATCCGATTTTTCGGGTGCCATTACAATTTTCGCCAGGTCGTCTGACACGCTGGCAGGAGATTGAACTGGCGGAAAATGCAGATAAGACCACGGTTATTGAACGTCTGGCAGCCGATGCGCGTTGTTCTATGGTAGAATCCCCACCCATTCGTCACACCTGCGCCCTGACACCGGAGTCACTACCCAACGATCCGCTCAGTGTGTTCCAATGGCACCTGGAGGCTGTGGATGCTTACGCCGCCTGGGACTTGATCCCCGACGCCGCTGGTATTGTCATCGCCGTGATCGATATCGGAATCGATTTGGATCATCCCGATTTACAACCGGTGCTCTGGACAAATGAGGCGGAGTTGAATGGCGTCCTGGGGTACGATGATGACAGCAACGGTTTCACCGATGACGTGAACGGCTATGATTTTTATAATGATGACGGCAATCCTCAGGCGGCGCTGGGAGATAGCCATGGCAGTCACTGTGCGGGAATCGCCGCCGCGGCGCACAACAACAACCTCGGGATCACCGGCTTGGCTCCCGAGGCGAAGATAATGGCGTTACGCTCAGGTCAGGGTTCCTCGATTACTACTGGATTCGAAGCCATCCTGTATGCGGTGGATAACGGGGCGAACATCCTGTCGTTGTCCTGGGGTGGGTATGATTCCTCGATGCTGGAACGTGACATTATAGATTATGCCTTGAATCAGGGGGTGATAGTGATCTGTGCGGCGGGAAACGATGGGGTAACGACACCCTATTACCCGGCGGCTTATGAAGGAACACTTTCGATCGCGGCGACAAATTCAATGGGACAGATCTGGGGAGGAAGCAATTGGGGAAGCTGGGTTGATCTGGCTGCTCCCGGCGCACAGATCTTCAGCACTGTAAATGATGGCTATGGGTATTTGAGTGGCACTTCGATGGCAACTCCACTGGTCGCCGGAATTGCTGCCCTTCTGCTTGCCGACAATCCCACTTTGACCAATGACGCTTTACGGTCTCGTTTAACTTCAGCGACCGAACCGATCCCAGGCTTGCCGATTGGACGCCTTTGCTCGGGTGTCATCAACGCCTGGCGGGCAGTAGTGGCGGATCGTCCCACTCTAGTGCTGCATAACGCGCAATTCGATGATAATAATGAAAACGGCGTCTTAGAAGCGGGAGAAGAATTTTCCGTCGTCCTGCATCTCGAGCTGATTGGGGCGGAGGCTGAACTGGTCAGAGTGGAGTTGCTGGAAAATGTGTTCGAGGATCGGGCGATTTGTGGTCTTGAAAGTTATACCTGGACAGATGCGCCTGTGGGTTTGCTGGTTTCCCCACCCTTGTCGGCGCGGGTTGAACCTGAGGCTGCACGCGGCAGTCATCCGCTCGCAGTCGCCATCCGGACTGATGCCTATCGTGACACTCTTGTCATAAAAACACCGGTCAATCCCCCCTGGCTCAGTCATGATGCCGGTTCTGCGATCATCAGCATCACCGACTTCGGCGCCCTCGGCTACAACGATTACGTCAATGCCTGTGAACTGCCCGATGGGGTGCGTCTTGACGATCTCCCGATCGGGCTGCTCTTTCACGGATCCTTGATGATCACCGATGATGAGCTGGTATCCGATTGCGCTTATGGCTCCAACGATATGGACACTTATGACTTTCACACTCTGCCGGGAGGGGAGATTCTCCTGGAGACGAATGAACCTCAATTGCAAGTCTCCTCCGCTCAATTCACCGATGATTTTCAGCCGGGAGACCATGTTGGAATTCTGGTGCGTCAGACTGCGACTAGTTTTCCCGAGCAGGGCAATTTTCTCCTTATCGATTATGAAATTCAATCGTCATCCGGAGCGCCGCTGGATTTAACCGCAGGAATTTTCTGCGATTGGGATATTCCACCTTATGAGAGGAATACCGTCGGATTCGATGTCGATCTACGTCTGAGTTATATGCTGGGTGAGGGTAGTGTAGGCGATCCTGCCTGCGGCGCCGGGGGGATAGTCGCGCTGGATGATGATCTCCTCGCCGGAGTTCGCGCCATCGACAATGAAATCTACTTTTATGGTGAAGGGCAATTCACCGATGCTGTAAAACGTCAAATGTTGACCGGTGGATTAAACGAAGCGACGGCGGCGCGTCCCAAGGATTGGTCGCACCTGATTGCGATCGACTTGGGCATGCTTGCCCCGGGCTCTTCTTGTCATGCACGGTTTGCCATCGTCGCCGGGCATGATCTCGAAGAATTACGTCAGGCAGCGCTGCTCGCCCATGACGCGGCAGAGACCAGAATCACACCCCGAGAAACGCTGTCCCAGATTTTGCCAGGCGATTTTTATCTTTCTCCCGCTTATCCCAATCCATTCAACTCCGCGATCCAACTCTTTCTGACCGTACCGGCGACAGGTGAGTTTCGCATCGTAGTCTTCGATCTGCTCGGACGTGAGGTGGCACATATTTCATCCGGTGTTTTGGCTGCCGGACGGCATGAAGTTTACTGGAATGGACTAAACGAGCAAGGATTTTCCCCCGCTTCCGGAATGTATCTGATTCAAGCGAGCGGCATGGGAATGGTGGATATATCGAAGGTTTGTTTAGTTAAATAGTTATATAGGTCGGGGTCGCCAGATCCGGCAATTTCATTGGGATACATTTCAATGTCGGATAGAAATTACATAAGCGCTACTTTTTCTCATACGGGTGTTTCAGGGTAATCCCGATGCCGTAGAACATACCGGAATAATCGAAGAGGAGTTCGGTGACACTGGCATTATCGTGATGGTGTTCGGCGGGTTCGTCGAATTGCGGGGTCTGTTCCTGCCCGTTTTCGATGTTTTTAATGTCGCCCCGCATGTTTGGCGGTTTACTGATACGATAACCGACAGTAAGATCGACACAGACGTATTTGGTGGCATTGAAACGAAGATGTCCCTCGACTCGGCTGGGATTGTAATCGTCTTTCAACACATGGGTAGATTGAGAGCTATACTGCGGTTCGTTGTCTCTAAATTTCCGACGTGATTTATTCATCTGAGCTTCCGCTGACCCGATTCCAAAAGAACCCAATATGGCGACATCAAGCCATTTGTTTATCGGATGAAGATAACCCAGATAGAAAAGATATTCTTTTGTACTCAGCGACATTTTGTAATTTCCATAGATGTCGTAATGAGTAATATCTTGATTGTTTGGATAATCAACAGAATGGCTGGTGTTGAATCCACCATCAGTGCTGTAAGCGGTGCTAAAATTAAGTCCGCCTAACATTCTCCAATATCGCAAGCCCAATTTAAGATCAAGCATGTTAGTTAAGTTAAATTTTTCTACATTTTCCGCTTTGGCTCCATAAAATTGCTTCGTGTTTTCAAAATCACGCACCTGATAACCGATCTCATCGTTCACATCGCTCATGTTCAGGTTGGTGAAATTATAGATGCCGGACAATTCAAGCGCGTATTTTGACCGAGTTTCCTCTTGGGCAAGTGAGAAGGTGCATCTTCCCAGTAGTGACGCGGCAGTTATAATATGTATCAGGAGGATTTTCATCGTTTTTCCTCTAGACATGCGGAATCTCATTACCAATTGACGGCTCATGGTCAAATTTCCGGAGAGCGGACTGCGATGTCAAGTTCAGGTGCATAATATAGTGATTTCATCGCGTATTTAGGGGTAGCATATTTGGGGTAGCGTATTTTGGGGTAGCATATTTTGGGGTAGCGTAGGCGTCCCTGCCTGCGGAGGAGAATCGTAATCATTGATCGCGGGTG
>CAZCRQ010000273.1:0-4194 GCA_964501095.1 uncultured bacterium
GATCAAGGCAGCGTCAACTACAACAATCTGCCCCAGGGATAAAGCCTGTTCGGTGCGATGTTCAAGTCGTTCACGAATAGGTTGCCAGATCGTCTGATTAAGATCCCTCCGCGCCGGCTCATCCTGAAAAACTATTTGACCGAGACGTGAGCGATTCAGTTTTTCTCCCTCGAAGATACTGTGACCAAACCGCCATTTTAGCCAATTACGAAATTCCTCCGATTCCTCCACCACCTCGCGCCCCAATTGATCACCTTCGATGATCACAGCTCCAAAATTGCGAAAAACTTGGGCGACGGTGGTTTTTCCGCAGCCAATGTTCCCGGTGACACCAATTTTTCGGATCTTCACGGCACTCAATCTGGCGTCTCACCGCTTTTTTCTTTTATCTCCTCCTCCAGCGCGATCAGTTCTGGATCAGCCGGAAACAACGACCTCAATTTCTTGATTATATAAGTCGCCTGTTTCAGTTTTCCCTGGTCGATGCACAACCTTGCCGCGGTTTTAGTAACCGGCACGCGAAATTCTTCAACTATTGGTTCTTCTTTTCGGGCGTGAGTTAGATATTCCTCCTCTCTTTGGGGGAATTTATCTATTTCCGGTTCTTTTTTATCCAATAACTCTTTGATTGATTGCAACTCCTTTTTGGATTGCTTCAGCTTTTCCTCACTCACATCAAGTGCTGAGATCAGCTCGACCAGGTCAAGATTAGCAGTGTCCCGTACTTTCTTCAATTCGACGGGAGCTTTTTCACCCTGGTCAATTTCTGGCATCTCAATTTTTTCTTCTGGAGGTTCTGTAAATTCTTTGCTTTCAATGATTTCTGATTTTATTTGAACTTCCTCTGAGCTGACTTCCTCTGGTGTTTCACGTCTGGTGAGAAAATCTGCCATCAGGATGCGTTTTGGGAGCGAGACCGGTTTAGCATCACCCTCAAGGGAAACAGTCTCCTTTGCCATAATTTCCGGAGGTTTTTCTTCAGCAATCTTTGAAATTTTAGCGGATTTTTTAACAATATCTTCACGTTCGGTTTTTGCCTGTTGTAGGTCGATCAACTCACTTTCTTTTCCGGTTTCTTCCTCCAATTGAACGATGTCCACCCCTTCCATCATCAAGGGAAGTCCATCGTCACGAGTCGGTTCCTCCTCTCGTTCTGGTTTGACCAGGCGTGTCCGCTCCTTTCCATTCAAGGGTTTGATCTGTTTAAATTCAGGTTGTTTGACCAGCGGTTTTGGTCCTTGAATTGCTAATTCGTAGACCACTTCAAAATCTTCGACATCTTCCGGATCGATCTCAATTGCCTTGATAATTTTTTGCAATTTGTTAAGACTGATGGCTTCTATGTCAATTATATCTGTTTCTTTCTGCTCCTCATCTTCTTCCACCAATGCTTCAACCATTTCTTCATCCACGATGATTTGTGCCTCCTCCAGGGTGGCATCTTCCGAAGTTTCTTCCTTGGCGGCTTTGGTTTCCTCGCCTACCAACTCCAGATCCTTTTTAGTGTGCAGGCTCATTATTATCTCACTTCTTTTCTTTATAAGCGAGGATTGATCATCAAGGTAAGGTCTGGCAGGGGCTTGCGTTTTAACAGTCACTTTAACATGTTCGTCTTCTTCATCCGGTGGTTGTTCCTCTTTTTTAGCAAGCTCTTCAATAACTTCGGCAGGTTCGATTTGTTCTCTGGTTTCCGGTATAGTTTCTATGGATTTCTCTTCGACGCCAATTACTCCCTCCGATTCAGCCACGACGACAGAATCTTTGCTGGATTCACTAACTTCCAAGCTCTTTTGATCGGTGGCGGCATCCTCAGGTAATAGAGTTTCATCATGAATATCGCCACTCTCGATCATGCTGGTTTTTTCAGAATCAGATGTTTCTTGTGGTTCCTGGATCTCTTCTTCCAGCACAGAATTTGGGCTCTTGGCTACGGTAGGCGATGGTTCTGAAGGAATTTTAGTGAGAGCAGTGAATTTATCGAGAATGGTTTGAAGAGCGCTTTCATCTATGATTGGTGTCAGATCTTGAACAAGACTACTCATGCCGACGCCGACGCCTAATTTTTCCGCCACTAAGCGTGCGAAGGCGCCACGCGGAAGAAAATCGGCTGGATGCCACTCCGGGAGCCAGGATTTCTGAGTGGGATTCTTCTTTTTCATCTGTTTAAGGAGATGACGACGGATGTTGGTCAGGGTTTGCTCCTCAAAGGGATTTATCTGATAATAATCAAATATCGCTTTTTCATAACTCTCCCCATTTTTCGAGTCGTCCAACAGATGAAGGTATCCCTTGAGGGCGTATGGATTATAAGGCTCCTTACTGTGCACGGTGTTCCACAGAGCGGCAGCAGCGTCGGTCTTATTCAATTCATCGTAACATTGGGCAAGTAATTGCATGGCTGTGGTATAATCCTGGAACTTCTTCAATCCTCGCTCCAACCGTTTTCGCGCCGCTTTGAATTTTCCCTGTTTCATCTCAATGGCGGCAATTCGGGCAAACAGACGAGGTTCCTGCTTCTCCAATCTGTTTAACTTTCGTAATTGTTCTTTCCACTCACCAGAATTTGCCATTATTCCTCCTCTCCTGGATTAGCGACTGACCATAAGGAAAAGATATCTTCTCCAACCGCCAACTGAAATTGTGCCACAGCCAGAGTGTGATCGATGAGGGCGCGCAGCGCTTCGATACGATTCCGTTTGAAAGCAAGTTGAGCTTCGATCCAGACACGCGCGGTTACTTGCCCATTTTCAAAGCGTTGACGATTTATCTGATAGGATTGTTCCGCAATTTCTTGAGCACGTAGCGATGTTTGATAACGCTTTTTTGCCTCTTCTAAGTTACGAATCGCCTGACGGACTTCAAGAATGATGCTGCGTCGCAATTGTTCACGATTGAACTGGTTTTCCCGCAGATTGATCTGCGCCTCCTGAACGTTCGATTGTTTCCTTCCTAATGTCAAGAGGGGAATCGAAACCGATACACTTAATCCGCGATTGACATTAAAATCACCCAGGTTTGAAGCGAACGATTCCTTCCAAAATTCATCACGTTTATCCAGATCGTAAAAGGCATTCATCGCTACCCGGGGAGAGTAGGGACGCTGGGCGTCCTTGATCCCGAAGAGCGCTTGTTTAATATCGATTTCCGCCTGAGATAATTCTAGACGTTTCTCCAGCGCGGCATCCCGCGATTTTTCCCTCTCTACCGTCAACGGTTCAAATTCAGGTTCGCCGATGATTTTCACCGGCTGATCTATCTCCAGCCCAAGCAGGGTGCGAAAACGGTCGAGGTTGTTTTCATAGGTGGCGACTTCATTATAAAGGCTGGCTTCTTTTTGCAGAACTTCCACCTCCAGCTCCATCGCTTCGACTTCGGCGATCAAACCTGCCTCAAACTTGCGCCGTGCGAGTTGGGCTGCTTCACGGCTGGCTGATAAATCCTCCCGGGAAATCTCCAATTCGAGTTCGAGAAGAAGCAGATTGTAATAGCTCTCCAATACGGAATAAGAAAGAGTGTTCTTCGAGATAGAGCTGTTCCCTTTGACACGTTGGTACGAGAGATTCGCTTTGTCCCGGGCAATTTTTCGTAAGTTTCCCGCCAGAAATTCCTGCACGACTTCCAAGCGATAGCTTTGATTTATCTCCTCCTCAAACTCATCCACACCCGTCAGGTCGCTGTGGTAAAATCGCTGATACATACTGGAGAGCAAGTCAACATGCCCGCCGGTCGGGAGCGGCTGACTGAGACTGACGGTGCTCTGCCATTGACGGTTCTGAGTCTTCACCCATTGACGCTGTTCAACAAATTGCCCGGATATCGGATTACCCTCCTCATCCAACTTGGGGACGAAGATATTCCGTTCAAGCTGGGTTTCCTGAAACGTTGGGGTGAGCAGTGAGAGATCTACGCTTGGGTAATACTCACTGGCTGCTGCTTTCCATTGCAAACGAGCCGATTCCTCCGCCATCGAGCTTTTAACTGCATTCGGCGATTGTTGTAAAGCGATTTGCAGAGCAGTGGAAAGGTCGATGTATAATGTATCGGGATTTGCCTCCATCTCTACAGCAAATGTAACAAATATGAGAATAATAATAATTGATTTTGTTAAATTAAACCACCGTGAGCTTAGCTTTTTCATTTTATCGTTAATTCATTATCTATATTATTGTGGTGTCAGCCGAGGACGGCTGACAC
>CAZCRQ010000274.1:0-4179 GCA_964501095.1 uncultured bacterium
CTGCCCGACACTCTCGGAGTAATCCCAGCGTATCTCGGGAGGCTGATTATCCTCCGCCGCAGGTTCGATAACCGTTTCCTTGGTGCAAGAAGCTGTTAACAGCAGAATTAGAAGGAAAAGACAGGGATCTGTAATTCGAGTATTCCTGGTAAATCCGAACATAGTTGGGGAAGTGGAGTGTGAGCAGAGATCCACCAGTGCGGGAAATAAGTAGCGCCAGTGACAAAAAGCGCTGCGTTCGTGCAATGTCGCGTAACTCATAGGTCTGCTCCCGGAGCAATTATTCTGCAGAGAAGGAACGGGTTAGAAGGATAAAGTCAAATAAAGCCTTTCATCATGCTGAAAGGGTAAACCTCCGGTCATACATTATGTTCGATTCTTTTAGTGAAGTATAATACAGGCAAGGATGGATCTCAAGACCGAAGATAAAATTTCAGAAAAAATTTTAACCTGCGATCTGGTGAAGGATCATTAAATCCCGAAAAACCGTCCAAGCTGAAAGACAATAACCGATAAAAGCCAGGCAAGCAGTAGCGTGTAGACCGCGAGGAAGGCAGACCATCTCCAGGAGCCCAGCTCCTTCTTCACCACGGCAAGCGTTGGGGCACAGGGCACATAGATCAGGACAAAAATCATCAGCGCCAGAGCGGTGGCGGGAGAATAAGCGGGATCGGACGCCATCAGACGTTTCAGGGGCATGCCGGATTCCTTTCCACCTTCAAGGTCGGGATTCGCTTCACCGATGCCGTAGACGATCCCCATGGTGGAGATGATCACCTCTTTCGCCGCCAGTCCGCCGAAGAGCCCGACGGTGATTTTCCAATCGAATCCGGCTGGTCGCAACAGCGGTTCCAGAGCAACTCCGACTCGTCCGGCATAGCTGAAACGAATCTCCTCGCTTGATCTCGGTGACTGCAGGCTAGTCAAGTCCTGGTTGGCAGGTTCCATGGAGGGGGAAGGTTTCGGGTAATTCAGGAGGAACCAGAGAACGATGCTGATGGCGAGGATGATCGTTCCGGCTTTTTTCACATAAGCAAAACTCTTCTCCCAGATATGAGTGATAATCCCGCGCAGGGTGGGCAAACGATATGGCGGCAGTTCCATGACAAAAGGCGCATCTTCGCCGCGGAAAAAGGTTTTACGGAAGAGCAGGGCAATGGAGAAAGCGGTAATCCATCCCGCCAGCCAGATCAGCCAAAAGATGAAGGCGGAATTGTGGGGGAAAAAGGCAGCAGCAAGCATTGCCACGACCGGCGCTTTTGCCCCGCAGACCATGAATGGGGTGACCAGAATAGTGATTTTACGGTCGCGAGGATTGACCAGGGTGCGGGCACTCATGACCGCCGGAACCGCGCAGCCAGTGGCGATCATGAAGGGAATAAAACTGCGCCCGTGCAGTCCGAAAAGATGAAAAAATTTATCCAGGACAAACGCCGCCCGCGCCAGGTACCCGGAATCCTCGAGGAATGACAAGCCAAGAAAGAGCAAGACTACGATAGGGAAAAAGACCAGCACTCCGCCAACCCCACCGATGATCCCATTCGCCAGCAAATCCTGAAAAACTCCCCCTGGCAGCCAATTACGCACCGCTTCGCCCAGTGATTCAAAACTTATGCTGATCCAATCCGAGAGGGGATTGCCAAGACTGAATGTCAACTGGTAGACAAGGAACATGATGAGAAAGAAAATGAACACACCAATGTATTTATTCAACACAATCCTATCGATGCGCTCGGTATAGGAGATATGGTCGATTATTCGGGTTTTACGTAGAGTTTCCTTGACTGCTCCATGGATATAAGCATAACGCTGCTCACTGACCACAACCACGCTGTCCTCGTGAAAATGCTTCTTGATTTTCTCACGGGAGTCACGGACAAGTCGTAACACCTCGGCTGAGTTTTGGTGCTCCTGAAGAACCTTGCGATTGGCGTCCTGATCATCCTCCAAGAGCTTGATCGACATCCAATCCACCGCGTAACGTTGCGCAAAGGCGGGATCGGTGATGAGAATGTCACGAATACGGTCACGTTCCGCTTCAAGTTCACGTCCATAGTTCAGCTTACGTTCGTTGAAGGTCTTTTCGCCGGTTGCCAGTGCGACAATCAAATCCAGTAGTTCGGTAAGCCCAGCCCCATGCGTTCCGACTGTTTTTACAAATGGCAGATCGAGTATTTTCCCGAGCTGCACGCTGTCGATCTCGGTGCCGTCCTTGGTGACTTCATCTGTCATATTAAGCACGCCGATCACCGGCGCACCCAATTCCTGAAATTGGAGAAGAAGATAGAGATTACGTTCCAAATTGGTCGAATCGATGACATCGACAATCAAGTCCGGTTTGTCTCGTAAGAGGAAATCTCGGGTGACGATCTCCTCTGGAGAATAGGCAGTGAGGCTGTAAGCGCCGGGGAGATCGACAAATTCGATTCGCCAGCCGCGGTGGTTGGCATAACCGGTCTTTTTATCGACCGTCACCCCAGGATAGTTGCCGATATGTTGATGTTGACCGGTCAGATGGTTGAAGATACTGGTTTTGCCGGAGTTGGGATTCCCCGCCAGAGCGACATGAATTACCGGCAGGATACTCGTTCGCTCCTGACCTCCGTGTAGAATTCCGCGAGGTGAGATCGAAACGGTTTCCCAGCGGCGTCGCAAGCGATGTCGAAATTGCTTTCCGTTCCAGGACATGTTCAGCAGTTTTCCCTCAATCAGGCTACAGGCTACAGGCTACAGGCTACAGATACTCACACTTTCGGGAACCTGTAGCCTGTAGCCTGTTTCAACTTCTCACGCAGTGTTTTACGGTCGATCCCAAGAATTTCCGCCGCATGGGTTTTATTACCCTGGGTAAAACTGAGCACATTGCGAATGTGATTCATTTCCACGTCCGCCAGGGTACGATCGATACGATCATAGCTTTTACTGGTGAATCTCATCAGGGATGGAAGATCGGGGACATCGATCAGATCATCATCCGTCATGACAATCACACGTTGAATGATATTTTCCAGCTCGCGCACATTGCCGTGCCAGTCATATTTTTTCAGCGCTTGTAACGCATGATCGGAGAACTGTGGAGGTTTTTTTCCAAATTCCCTGGCGTACTTTTTGGCGAAATGGCAGACAAGCAGCAGGATATCATCATCACGATCCCTTAGCGGCGGTACAGCGATGGTGATGACATTTAACCGGAAAAACAGATCTTCGCGGAATCCCCCTTTCTTTACAACTTCCTGCAAGTCTTTATTTGTAGCGGCGATAATCTTCAGATCTACCTTACGCGGGCGATTGCTGCCAACCATGCAGACCTCTTTATCCTGTAGGACACGTAGCAATTTAACCTGGAGAGCAAGGCTGAGTTCGCTGATTTCATCGAGGAAGATTGTCCCGCTCTCGGCAGTTTGAAAAAATCCGGCGCGCGATTCGCTGGCTCCGGTAAATGCGCCCTTGACATGCCCGAAGAGTTCACTCTCCAACAATCCTTCCGGTATTCCACCGCAATTGACAGGTACGAACGGACCGGAGTGATGTTTTCCCTGGTAGTGAATCGCCCTGGCGACCAGCTCCTTCCCGGTCCCACTCTCACCGGTGATCAATACTGTGGCATTGGTCGCGGCGGCGCGAGAAATCATCGCATACACACGTTTCATCGCAACTGATTCACCGATGATGCCGTGCTTCAGCGATTCAAACGATTCCACGGTCTGTCGGCTTGCCCGGTGAAGTTTCAACTTTTCTAAAGAACGCTGTACGGCATTCAACAGCTCTTCATCGGTGAATGGTTTTGCCAGGTATTCCTCTGCGCCGTCTTTGACTGCCTGCACCGCGCCCTCGACCGTGGCGTAGCCGGTGATCATGATGGTCTCGACATCTTTGAAGTTGTCTCGCACGTGACGGATCAGATCGAGCCCGCTGACACCGGGCATTTTGTAATCTGTTATCACTAGGTCAATAGTGGAAGCATCGAGAATCCGCAACGCCTCTGCGGCTGAGGCGGCGGAACGCACCTGATAACCCTGGGCTGCCAGGTTGCGTTCAATCACTTCAACAGTATCCGGCGCATCATCGACGATGAGGATGACGGCAGGCGTTTCCTCTGGATTCATTTCGATTTCTCACTCTTTTCTCGCAAGCACGGAGGCTTACGCTACCCCTCGCGTCGGTAGCGTAGGCGTCCCT
>CAZCRQ010000275.1:0-4175 GCA_964501095.1 uncultured bacterium
GTGGTTTGTGGTGTCAGCCGTCCCCGGCTGACACGCTTTGTGATGGCAGTTACTGATATAAAGATAATCTGATATGAAAAATTACTATATTATCATCATCATTTCTCTTTTCATTACACTCAGCAACCTATGTTACGGTATCGAGATGGATTCGCAATTAATCCACCCGCTTTCCCGCTATTGGGTTAAATTCGCTGACCGGGGGTGCTGGGAATCTCTCACGTCTGAAGAAATCTTCTCAGCAGCAATCGCAGATGGATTAACCGAAGCAGCATTGGAACGTCGTCGGATCGAAGGGTTGTCAGGTGATTCGATCGTCACCCCTGCTGATTTACCACCCGATTCTGCATACTTAGCAGCAATTGAAGCCATAGGAGTGAAGATCAAACGAATTTCACGTTGGTTTAATCGAGTCAGTGTCGAGGCGAATGAAGAGCAACTGGCGAAGATCGAATCGCTTCCGTTTGTCGAATCGGTTACTCCTGTCGCTCACGGACAATTGGCATCATTTAGCTATGAGGAGGTCGGCAGGTGGGATGGCTATCCGCCACCGGGACCGGGCGCCGATTTACCCGGGATGTATGGTCCCTCATATAATCAAGCATTGCAGGTGAATGCGGTTGAAGCGCATCGTCAGGGTTACCGGGGACGCGGGGTGCTGATGGTCGTGCTGGATTCCGGATTTGAACTCTCGCATGAAGCCTTCGCACAGGCGGACATACTCGCTGCTTATGATTTTATCGACGATGATGACAATCCCGGGGTGGAGGAAGCCGATCCTAGAGGGCAGTCTGCGCATGGTACCGGATGCTTCTCGGTTATCGCCGGTTACAGTCCGGGAAACCTGATTGGGATCGCCCACGAAGCGACCTTTATCCTGGCGAAGACCGAAGATACCTCATGCGAGATCGTAAGGGAGGAAGATGAATTTCTCGCCGCGCTGGAATGGGCGGAACATTTGGGCGCCAGAACACTTTCCGCTTCCTTGTCATACAAGGATTGGTATGATCTTCGTGATTATGACGGTGAGAAACCGCTGACCAGCCTGGGGATCAACCGGGCATTTCACCTGGGGATGCTCTGTACGACTTCAATGGGCAATGAGGGACCGGAGCCGATGACCTTAGGGGCGCCGGCGGAATCCTTTGAAAATCTTGGCAGCGGGGCGGTCGACAGCACGGGTGAAATTGCCCGTTTCTCCAGCCGTGGACCGAGCGCCGACGGCAGGATCAAACCTGATCTCTGCACCATGGGCATCCGTACCGCTGCGGTCTCCCCTTTTACCGAGCATGCTTATTCCCGTTGGAACGGCACCAGTCTCTCGGCGCCGGTTCTTGGCGGGGTGATGACACTGGTGCGTGGAGCACATCCGGAGTGGAGTGCGAAGAAAACTCGTGAAGCGTTGAAAATGACCGCCTCCCGAGCCGATCGTCCGGACAACACATACGGCTGGGGCATACCTGATGTAATGGCGGCAATACATTACCCCGAGATTCGATTTACATTTGTCGATTCGAGGAATGAAGTTGTCAATGGTGTCGAAGTGCAGATTACTAATGAGGAGGGTGAAATTCTTTCCGCCCGAGCGGAACAAGGGATTGTTTCCTTCCCCAACCTGGCGGATGGAATATGGACATATCAGATTGTTGTTCCGGAGGGATGGAAAATGAATCCGATGCCATCGAATGGCAAAATAACATGTCCGAGCGGGAAGTCGATGAGAATTACGCTGGAAAAAGATGAATCCCATCGTTAGCCAGGATGTATCATGGATGTAGTGCTTCTCTCGCGTCTGCAATTTGCGATAACGGTAGGTTTTCATTTCATCTTCCCACCGTTGAGCATCGGTCTAGCTTGGCTGTTGGTGATTATTGAGTGGCTGGGATGGCGCAGGAATGATGAAATCTATGTCCGGGCGGGGAAGTTCTTCGCCAGGCTGCTGGCAGTGAATTTCGCTCTTGGTGTGGCTACCGGTGTGGTCATGGAGTTTCAGTTCGGCACCAATTGGGCGGAGTATTCCAAGTTTGTCGGTGATATTTTCGGAGCGCCTCTGGCGGCGGAGGGGATATTCGCTTTCTTCCTCGAATCGGGTTTTCTCGGTCTCTATTTATTTGGAAGAAACCGTGTATCGAAGGGAGTGCATTGGTTTGCCTCGCTGATGGTCGCAGTCGGAGCGACAATCTCGGCGTTCTGGATTCTTGTAGCGAACTCCTGGCAGCAGACACCTGCCGGTTATGTCATACGCAATGGCAGAGCGGAGCTGACCGATTTCTGGACGGCGGTCTTCAATGATTCCACACTGGTTCGTTTTTTCCACACCCTGGATTCCTGTTTGATCGCGAGTGCATTTTTTATGGCGGGAGTTTCAGCTTATCTCCTACTCAAGAATATACAAACCGAAGTAGCGAAAAAGACCTTGAAACTTGCGGTCATCTTTGGCTTTATCGTCTCACTAGCCGCACTCTATCCGACTGGTCATGAACATAGTCGTCAAGTGGCGCACACCCAACCGGAGAAATTCGCTGCGATTGAAGGTTTATACAGCAGCCAATCAAGTGCGCCCCTGGTTATATTTGCCATTCCAGTCACTTCACCTCTTGAATTAAAAGCGACCATCGAAATCCCCTCATTGCTAAGTTGGATGACCTACGGCGATCCAAACGCTGAGATCAAGGGCGTCAATGAATTTCCCCCGGAAGAGAGCCCACCGCTCTGGTTAACCTTTGTCTCTTTCCATAATATGGTCTTGTTGGGGATGTTCTTCATCGGATTTATGGGCTTATCACTTTATTATCTGATCCGTGAGAGATTATTCGCTCAGAGATGGCTGCTGAAAATTTTCCCTTATACTATGCCTTTGCCAATAGCGGCGATCCAGATGGGATGGGTAGTTGCGGAAGTGGGACGTCAACCCTGGATTGTCTATAAGCTGCTGCGGACAAGCGAAGCGCATTCGCAGACAGTCTCCACCGGCGATGTGCTCACCTCGATAATTATCTTCAGCCTCATCTATATCTTTCTTTTTGCAATCTGGGTGTATGTCTTGAATCGTGAAATCAAACACGGTCCTGAACCGGCGAGAGCGATGGAGGGCGCAGCCTGATGGATTTGAATACGATCTGGTTCATCCTCATCTTTGTTCTGTTCAGCGGGTATGCCATCCTCGACGGTTTCGACTTTGGGGTGGGAATTTTGCACCTGTTTACAGGTGACAATCGAGAACGCCGGATGATGATGAATGCAATCGGTCCGGTCTGGGACGGGAACGAGGTATGGTTGCTGACCGGCGGCGGCGCTCTCTTTGCCGCCTTCCCTATCGTTTATGCCACTGCCTTAAGCGCGATGTATCATGCGGTCATGCTTATCCTTTTTGCCCTTATTTTCCGTGCGGTATCGATGGAATTTCGCGGGAAAGTGGATTCGTCAAGCTGGCGTAAGTTTTGGGATTGGGCATTCGGACTAGGCAGCCTCCTGCCGCCGTTTCTCTTCGGGATAGCGCTGGGGAATGTGTTGCATGGACTTCCCCTTGATGACAGCAGTAATTTCACTGGCAGCTTCTTCAGTTTGCTCAATCCTTATGCCTTGCTGGTTGGTGTGCTCACGATAGTTCTCTTCACCATGCACGGCGCTTTGTATATGACCATGAAAGTCAATGGTAAATTTCGAGAACGGATGTTTCGTTGGGCTTCTTCCACGTGGATAGTTTTTGTTGTATTATATTTAGTGACGACATTCGTGACGATTTTTGCGGCGCCGTTTCTTTTTGATAAAATTTTAAAGAATGCGCTGTTCTGGATTCTTTTACTGGTATTACTATTGGGATTCCTTTACATTCCGCTGGCGACCAAAGCTCGAAAAGCCTGGCAGGCATTTTTTTCATCCTCGGTCTGTATTATTGCGATGTTGGGATTGGCGGCGGGGAGTCTCTTCCCACGGATGGCGCCCTCAAATATCGATCTGGACTATAGTCTAACTATCTACAACGCCTCTTCATCGCAAAAGACGCTTATGGTCATGCTGATTATTGCGCTGA
This sequence comes from uncultured bacterium, assembly GCA_964501095.1. GTDB lineage: Bacteria > Electryoneota > Electryoneia > Electryoneales > Electryoneaceae > CAZCRQ01. The sequence goes on from CAZCRQ010000275.1 coordinate 4,034, forward strand.
TCGGTATGCCTTTGGTGATTGCCTATACATGGTATATCTATCATGTGTTCAAGGGGAAGATTAAGTAAAGTAGCCCGGACGTGCCACCGCTGTCTCTTAGTCACAAGTCTTGAAAGCCGCATCAGTACTTGGTTTGCAGCTA
>CAZCRQ010000276.1:0-4132 GCA_964501095.1 uncultured bacterium
CCCTCACTCCCACCCCTCACCTCTCCTTATACATCTTGACTCGAATTTTAATCTTATCTTATATTTATCAGTTTTAATGTCTCACCCATCACCCACAAGGAGTTTGACCGGAAGTTTCGCTAGGGATTTTGTTACCAATGAATCGCGGGGAAAGCGGCAATTTAACTGCCCTTGAATGATAATAGACTTTCGTCCGCTCATCCTTAGTTACGGTCGGAGTGTGGGTATCTTGATGAAGTCCACGTTTGGTTTTAGTCTCATTTTATTGCTCCTCATCTTATCCCAATACGGATTTGCTAATCCCGGATATAAGGTGATCTCCGAGAGTTCGCAGGAGTTAGTGATCCAGCTTGTTCCTACAGAGTGGAAAACCATCCGTTTTGACGATGGCGAGGTTATTTGTCCGCAAGGGGCGTTGTTGGAGAATCGAGAGGATGGACTTGTCACTCCCTACTATCGAACCTTGATCGGTTTACCTTCCGCGGAAACTCCGAAGTTTCAGATTACCCGTCAATCCTGGCAAATAGTTGGGGGAATTCATCCTCCGCGTGGAACGGAAGAAGTGGTTAATGATCGTCTCCCGCCTCTGGGCAGTGTGGCGCCGGTTTTTCTCGGTGCGCCATTTTTATGGAGAAATCATTGGGTGGTCGATCTCTATGTGATTCCTTTGATCGTCGCTGATGAGGGAGTAAGAAAACTTGAAGAGCTGGAATTGACCATCCGTTATCCAGCCGTTCAACCAGGAATGCGGTATTCTCACGATGTTCTCGCGGAAAAAACGCTGTTGAATCCTCGCTCAGCCACCCGATGGACTTTAACAACCGTTCCAACTTTGCAGCAAGGCGAGTCGTTTCCTGAAGGTCTGTTATATCGGATCGAGATTCGCGAGGAAGGAATCTACAAGCTGACGAAGAACTTTTTAGACCAGCAAGGTGTCGATCTTAGCGGGTTTAATCCGCAGTATTTTAAGATTTTCGGCAATGGCGGCTTGGTTCTTCCGGAAGATTTCTCCACTCCTCGTGATGATCAACTGCGGGAGAATGCCATCCTAGTGATTGGTGAGGAAGATGAGAACTGGGATGATGGGGATTACATCCTGTTCTATGGACGAAGCGTAAACAGTTGGAATGCGAATCGGACGATTGGCGATTACCGTCATACGAATAATCCGTTCACGACAACAAATGTCTATTGGCTGAATGTTTCCGAAGACAACACACCTGGTCGTCGTATGCAAACCTTGGATTCCGAACTACAGCCGACCTACCGGACGAACATAGCGAGAAGCAGGACATTTTATGAGAATGACCTTATTATTTTCTATAGTTATGATGAACGGGAATCGGGGAAGGAATGGTATGCCAGCGAGTTGAGAATAGGCGATCGCACCTCGGTCAATTTTCCAGCATCTTCGCCGTTACCGGATGAATCAGCGACGGTTTGGTTCAGTGCGAAGAAATCCTCTACGTATTCCCCCCTCGGGCAAGTGACGATCAACAATAATCCCAATTTCACTGAAACATTCTCGTTGAGCAGCGTTCTTCACGCTTTTGAACTCCCCGCCGGGATTTTAAACAATGGCATAAACACCCTGACTTTCTCTGTCCATCCACAGAATAACCAGACCAGCGGCGGCGGGCTCTTGGATTGGTTCGAGGTCAGCTACATGCGGGAATTGCAGACCAACACCGGGAAAATGGAATTTGATGCTCTGCCGGAGGATGGTGTGGCGGAGGTGACTATTGCCGGTATTCAATCCCCTTGGATTTTCGATATTGAAGAGTATGACCAGGTTCGCTGCACTCGTCATAATCCGTTTGTCGTCCAAACGAGGACTGATTCTCCGCGACGTTATCTTGCACTATCCGAGGATCGATTTCTGACCATTATTAACATTATGGAAGACCATGTTGGGCGCGGAGAATATCCCAATGGGTTGCGCGATGTAGATTTGCAGGCGGATTATATCTATATCGTGCATGACGACTTTTGGGATGCCTCCGCCGCTTTGGAGCAGCATGTAGAACAGCGGGATAATGTGGAAGTCATTCGAGTTAATATCCGTGACATCTATCAGGAATTTTCCTGGGGATTGTTCGATCCCACGGCGATGCGGGATTTTCTCTATTATGCTCAGACAAATTGGCGAAGCGAGCAGGACGGTCCGGTGCGTTCATGCCTTCTGATCGGCGATGGCGACTATGACTATCGCAACCTGACATTCTCCGGGGATAAAAACTGGATTCCTCCTTACGAAAATTATCGCAACTGTCGGGATGATTTTTTTACTGAATTTGGGACGAATGAAGCATCGTTGGTAATGGGACGTTTGCCGGTGCAGAAAGAAAGCGAACTGGAAAATTTCATCACCAATCTGATCGCTTATGACTCTGGAGTGGATCGCGGACCGTGGCAGAGCCGGATAATTCTGGTCGCGGATGATGAGTTTGTCGATATAGGACCCACTATCAGCGACCAAGAGCACCTGACCGATTCTGAAGATATTGCGCTTCATTCTCTGCCTTCATACATGGATGTGGAGAAGATTTATATCGGCGCCTATCCTACTAGTTACGATCCGGCGACCGGTATCCGTCTGAAACCTTTAGCTACACGAGATTTATTGCAGGCGCTGGGGAAAGGAAGTTTGTTGGTAAACTACATCGGTCATGGTAATGCTCATGTTTGGGCTCATGAGCAATTATTCCTTGATACCAGAGATCGAACGCTGGTCAACAGCGGGGATAAGAATCCGATCTATGTTGCGGCAACCTGCGCCTGGGGACATTTCGACCGTCCGAATAATGAAGCGTTTTTTGAAAGCCTGTTGACAATGTATGGAGGTGCCATCGGTGTGATTGCTGCTTCAAGAAATACAAGCGGTTCGGCGAATGAGCAACTGGTCGAGAACTATTACTTACGTTTCTTTGACCGTGATCAGGACTACAGCGCGGGTGAATGTTTGTGGCTGGCGAAACGCGCCGCCGCCGGTTCCACAAACCCTTACTATCACTATTTCGGCGACCCGATGATGACTCCGGCGCTCCCAAAATGGGATGTCACTGTCACCGAAGTCAATCCCGACAGTTTGACCGCTTTGGAAACCGGACAGGTTATTGCGGAAATCCGACGTCCGCAGGAAAATCACCCTGATGATATGTTTCAGGGGGAAGCGCTAGTGACTTTAATCGGCGGCTATAGATTATTGACATACACTTTTACGGAAAAAATCGACGGACGCTATGTCAATGGCGCCCAGACCCATTATCGTCTGCCCCTGGGTCTTCTCTTTCGGGGATATACATCGGTGAGTAATGGAAGTCTGCAGGCGCGCTTTGTTGTTCCGCGTGATGTAGTTTACGGCTCCAACACCGCCCAAGTGCAAATTTATGCCACGGATGAGGTGAATGACGCTGTCGGTGTGATGTCAAACCTGGCGATCTCATGTCAATCAGGTGACCTTAGCGATCAAACACCGCCCCAGATTCATATCTATTTTAACCACCGTAACTGGCGTAATGGCGACCTGACTACCCTCCAACCTAATCTGATCGTTGACATCTATGATACCAGCGGGATCAATCTCACCGGCGAGATCGGGCATGAATTAAAAGCCCTGATCGATGGAGGCAAGCAGGAGGTCAGTCTGACCAATGATTTTACCTACGAACGAGATCGCTATACTTCAGGCGCTGCCGAACGAACACTCTTTGACCTTTCCCCCGGTCTTCATCATCTGGAGATCTGGGCGTGGGATAATGCGAACAATCTCGGACGAGAAGGAGTAACTTTCGAGACGATGGATACCGGCGGACAGGACGGTGATGGATCAGGATTCTATATGCAGAATGTCTATAATGCGCCCAATCCCTTCAGTGATGAGACCTATTTTACTTTCGAAGGAGCTGATGTCGCCCGAGCGACAGTGAAAATTTTCACTCCCAGCGGACGGCAGATCAAGACGTTGGAAGCACGTTTCAATGACGCTCAGTCTTTCTATTACATCCCTTGGGATGGACGGGATCAATACCAGGACGATGTCGCTAATGGGGTCTATCTTTATAAGCTGACGGTCGAAAGTGTTTACGGGCAGAGTTCCGAGCAATACGGCAAAGTGATGAGGTTGAGGTAA
>CAZCRQ010000277.1:0-4103 GCA_964501095.1 uncultured bacterium
ATACTATATTCATTAGGACCTGCCCTGGCGGTTCTCGTCTTTTTCCTCTTTCCGGATAAATCTACAGGCGCCGCCGCGGCAAAAACCGCTGCGATTGCTGTCTGGATGGCTGCCTGGTGGATGACGGAATGTGTCCCCCTCGCGGTAACTTCTTTGCTCCCACTAATCTTGTTCCCTCTTTTAGGCGTAATTTCCGCCGGTCAAGTCGCCGGTGAGTATACCAACGATGTCGTTTTCCTCTTCATCGGCGGTTTTCTTGTCGCTTTGGCGATGGAACGCTGGGATTTACACAAGCGTATCGCGCTACGCATCCTCGTACTGGTGGGCGGCGGACCGATTCGGACTCTGTTTGGTTTCATGTGCGCGACCGCTTTGCTCTCGATGTGGATTTCCAACACCGCAACTGCCATGATGATGTTGCCTATCGCTTCCGCAGTGCTTACCCGTTATGGCGCTTTATTAGAGGAGAAACAATCGAAATCCTTCGCCATAGCATTACTGCTCGGCATCGCCTATTCCGCCTCCCTCGGCGGAATGGCAACACTGGTTGGCACACCGCCAAACCTCGTCTTCATACGGATTTTTCATATATACTTCCCGGATGCCGCGGAAATCACCTTCGCCAAATGGATGATCTTCGTCTTACCCGTGACCGTCATGTTTTTTCTTCTCACCTGGATGCTCCTCACATTGATGTACATGCCGCGAACTCGGGAGTCAGTCAAACGTGATTTATTCAAATCTGAGATGACCGCGTTGGGAAAGATGAGTATAGAAGAGAAAATTGTACTGGTTGTTTTTCTTCTTCTTGCTTGTCTCTGGGTAACACGTGAGCCTCTGGAATTTGGGATCGTTCGACTTCCCGGATGGTCGCAATTATTCCCGCATCCTGAATATATCGGGGATGGAACTGTCGCCATTACGCTCGCCCTCCTCTTCTTCCTCATCCCCTCTACAAACCACAAGAGCACGATCCTTGATGCCCGCGTTTTCTCCCAGCTTCCTTGGGGGATTGTCCTGCTGTTCGGCGGAGGTTTTGCCCTGGCAAAAGCGATTACTGTCTCCGGTCTCTCACAATGGATTGGCGGTCGTATGGAGGGTTTATCTTCACTTCCCGATCTGGGCTTGATCGCTTCTATATGTACCGTCATGACTTTTCTTACTGAACTGACCTCCAATACTGCCACGACTCAGATGGCGTTGCCGGTATTAGGCGCAACTGCAATTGCCTTGGGAAGAAATCCCCTCGCCTTGATGTTGCCGGCAACCCTCTCGGCATCCTGCGCCTTCATGATGCCGGTCGCTACTCCGCCAAACGCGATTGTTTTCGGGACTGGCAAGATACGTATTATTCAAATGGCTCGCACCGGATTTCTACTCAACCTGATTGGCGTGGTCTTGATTACACTCTGGACTGTTTTGGTGGGATTGAAACTACTCGAATGATAATTTAAAGTCCATACTCCTTGATCTTTCTGTATAGCGTCCTTTCGCTGATCCCCAAGGCGGAAGCCGTCTTGCGGCGATTCCCCCCGGTTTCAATCAAGATGTCTCGTATTTGCTGTCTCTCGATAGCTTCCAAGGTTGGATGAGTAGTCTGGGATTCCTCCGAATAAGTCGCCTGTTCCGGTAAAGCGTGTGGGTAACGTGACAGCAAAAGAACACGAGCCAGCATTTCCTTGATCTCCTGGACTTCGCGACGCATATCTATAATGAGTTGGAGAATCAGATCACTGTCCAATTCCCGACGGGGAATCTGGCTGATGACGGGCAGACGCAATGCCGCTTCATCGTTCTTGTGCGGGCGGGGAAGATGACGTCGGATTGCCTCGGAATCCAGGTGGGTCTCCCGCTCCAGAGCCAGGAGCGTTCCGATAAAATGCTTCAACTCCCGTACGTTCCCGCCCCAGTACTGATTTTGCAGCGTCTTCATCGCATCCGGATAGATACGGGGACGTTCAATCTGGTTCTCATGGCAAAATTCGTCGATAAAACGATCGACCAATGGAGGGATGTCTTCAGAACGTTCTCTGAGCGGAGGAATGTGAATTTCAACCGCTCTCAAGCGAAAATATAAATCCTCGCGAAAATTTTTCTTTTGAATTGCCTGGCGAAGATCACGGTTCGTCGCAGCGATTACGTGTACATCCGCTTTCAACGGCTGTTTTCCACCCACCCGAAAATACTCCCCGCTCTCCAAAGCGCGAAGCACCTTCACTTGCATATTGAGGGGCATTTCACCGACCTCATCGAGGAACAGTGTCCCCCCATCGGCGCGCTCGAAATAACCCTTATGCTGACGTTCCGCGCCGGTGAAACTGCCGCGCTCATGTCCGAACATCTCGCTCTCGAACAATCCCTCCGGAATGGCGCCGCAGTTCACCGGGATAAAATCCTTATCACGCCGAGGAGAAAGATCATGAATCATCCTCGCTACAATATCCTTGCCGGTGCCACTCTCCCCATCAATCAAAACGGAAATTTTTGTTTCCGCTACCCGCCGAACTAAAGACCGGATTTCCGAGATCGCTTCACTTACGCCAATCAAACGATCTAAGACACCAAAAGATTGCGCTTGTTGGGTTTCATTCATCGCGGATTCTTCATTTCGTTCAGAATTATGTGCCGTCAGCCGTCCTCGGCTGACACCACTTAGAATTGATATTTATGACCGATATCTTTTCTGAAATACTTCCCCTCGAATCGAATCTCCTCCGCGGCAGAGTAGCTGATGAATAAAGCTTCTTTCAAGGTAGTCCCGATGCCGGTGACAGCGAGAACACGTCCGCCGCAAGTGATCAGACCCTTGCCGCTCATCTTCGTTCCGGCATGAAAGACCATCATCTCATTGCGTTCACTGGGAATATTGGTTATAACCTTGCCCTTCTCAGGTTTTCCCGGATAACCTTTTGCTGCCAGAATAACCGTTCCGGTATATAACGGACGGGTAAATTTACGCCATTCGTGAGGTTTGAGATGGATCACTTTCATCATTTCACCGAGTTTACCCGACACCGCCGCCAGCATCAAATCCATCAAATCCACCCCCAGCAAAGGCAGGACAACTTGTGATTCCGGATCGCCGAAACGGCAGTTGAACTCCAACACCTGCGGTCCCTTTTCGGTGAGTATCAGACCGACATAAAGCAATCCCTGGTAGGGCGTGCCATTTTCACGTAGGGTTAGAAGCAAGGGTTCGACAATCTGCCGGCAGCATTGATGAATCAAGTCGTCGGTCAGCGTCTCTGCCGGAGCATAGGCACCCATTCCGCCGGTATTCGGTCCGGTGTCTCTCTCGCCGATGCGTTTATAATCCTTGGCGGGGGGCAAAACAAGGTAATCCACGCCATCAGTGATAACCTGCAAACTGATCTCGGCTCCAGTAAGGAAATCTTCGATGATCACCTCATTCCCGGCATCGCCAAACGCTTTTTCTACCATGATCTTTTCCACCGCCGCCAGCGCCTCCTGACGTGAGGGACAGATAAAAACCCCCTTTCCCGCTGCCAATCCTGAGGCTTTCACTACCATCGGCGCATTGCGAGTCTGCATATGCAATTTTGCTGTCCGATAATCATTGAAGGTCATGAAGGGAGGAGTAGGAATATCGGCAAGTTTCATCAAGTCTTTGGCGAACCGTTTGTCACTCTCGATACGGGCGGCGATTTTTCTCGGACCGAAAACAAGTTTATCCGCTTTCAAGAGTTCATCGGCAATCCCTTCCGCCAAAGGGGCTTCGGGACCGATCACAACAAAATTAACGCCCTGATCCTGGACATAGCGGATGATTCCCTCGCGATCCTCAACTGCGAGGTCGATATTTTCCGCTACGCCAGTGGTTCCGCCATTCCCTGGCGCCACGCCGATCCAGCTTACATGCGGGCTCTTACGTATTTTCCAGGCGAGTGCATGTTCACGCCCACCGCTGCCGATTACCAGTACTTTCATTCCTCTCCCCTTTAGTGTTTTTATGGTGTCAGCCGAGGACTGTCAAATGAAACTCAAAACTGAGCCACTATAATTGATGTGGTGTCAGCCGTCCTCGGCTGACACCACATTCCTCGGTGATGTGGTGTCAGCTGTCCTCGGTGATGTGGTGTCAG
>CAZCRQ010000278.1:0-4099 GCA_964501095.1 uncultured bacterium
GAGTGGACGTCGTCGTTTATAACCCACAGGAGGTTAGGGAGCGAGCGGATTGGGACTCATCGGTGATTAGTGTGGCGTTAAGGGAGGGGAAGATGCTGTATTCAATTAAACAAACAGACGTTAAATTTAGGAGACTTGAAGGATGAGTGAGGCGACAGCCTTCGTCTCCGAAACGGCCAAGCTTGTTAAGGCTCTTTCAGCATTTTGGTGGCCATTTTTGGTTGGTCTCATCTTTTTTAACTTGCGGAGCCACTTGATTGCCTTATTGCAGAAGGTGACAACGGACCTTCCTGCATTGTTACAAGCTTGGCGAGGCAAGGAGGTTGATTCAGCTATAATTCCAACCTCCGACCTAAATAAAAACCAACTGAGCGCTACGACAACCAAAGGAGACCAATCATGATTCTCGCGCCAACTATCGGGGTGACTCAAGTTAAAGAGTTAGTCCTCCAGAATCTTTGGCATTACCAGCGAAGGCATAACGGAAAAGACAGGAGTAAGCGCTGGACATTTGCCTTAACTCCAAAACACCCTCTTTTCCCTTTATTTGCGCAGGCAATTGTCTCGCTGCAAATGGATGGATTAGTCGGAATGGCGCCCAACCATCAGTACTTTTTAACTGACTATGGGTACCATTACTGTGAATCGTCTGTAGATGAGTTGCTGCCTGAAAACCGTTTCTTTGATGATTATGGAATTTCGCCTGAGGAAAACGGCAATGGTCAAGGTGGGACTAAAACTTCTTGACCACGTCGCCTAAAAACAGTTTTCCACACCAGGAACCCGATTACGCCGAGATCACCCGCCGCCTCGTGGCCGCCGCCCAGCCGGAGCGCATCATCCTGTTCGGCTCCCGCGCGCGAGGGGATCACCGTCCCGATTCTGATATCGACCTGCTGGTGGTGATGAGGAAGATCGAGGATAAGGGCAAGCTGGTAATGTCGATTTACAACGCCATTGGCGGTGGCGTGGGTTACGGCGTGGACATCCTTGCCGATGATACAAGGCAGGTGCAACAACGGGCGGATTGGTCCACCTCGCCGATAAGCTCGGCGTTGAAGGAGGGGAGGGTGCTGTATGAATGCCAGCTACGTTGAAGAGGCCAAACGCCTGTAAACCAAAACTCAAAAGGAAGAAATGGAAAGCAAACTAAATTTGTATTCGGTTGTCTATGTCGGAGAACCGATTTCGCCTCCAGACTTTAAGCCCAGCGCGCTTAAAAACAAAGGGGTGATCGACGATTCAGCAGAGTGGAATCTAACAGGACAAGCTCTGATGATTCCCCAGATAACTCAGTTGGTTTTTGAGAACAAACTCTGTCTGGTAGTTGAGCAAGGCAAAGTGCAGATAATCGATTCTGCTCTTATTGAACCAATGAGCAGCGGTCTTAAGCAATTTGCCCAAGCCCTTTTGAGAACAGCCAAAGGGATTCGTTTCCAAGGTATTGGGATAAACTTCCAGCACGTCATTTTCTGCGACGATCCGGAAGCGATTATTATCTCACACTTCTTAAAAGATGGTGTTGCTCTCACAAAGGACGACAAAACAAGGTTAAGCAGTCTAAGCTGGGTTCGGGATCAGGGCAACACCAGACTCACGATCAAAATAGACGGCGGATTCCAACAGGAGATAAACGTAATTAGCGGCGAAAAGTCAGAACCAAAACGTGTTCTGATCTTTGGAACAAATTACCACAAAGATTGTTCCACCAACTCAACATACGAATATGCACTATCCCATCTCGAATCATTGGATGATGCCTGGCATGAACATCTTGAAATCTTTGGGAGGATCAATCCGTGTCAGTAACGCAACCTAGAATTGAAGGATCATTAAGCGCTGGAATTCACCCAGTGATACTATCCTCATCACCTGACACACTTGGTTATTGCCAACCGCCTTTGATGCCGAGAAATCCCTTGCTTCAACAGAGAGGCCAGAAAGACCATTTTAGCACAAGCATTAGTCCTGATTGCTTTGATCTCTTTCGACCAGGCGAAGTCTATTTCATTGTGCGGTCAAATGCTGTCACTCAATCAGAAGCTTCTTCTCAAACTCTCTCTATTAAAGAGGTTGATTACATAAAAAGTATGTTCACAATTGAGAACTTAAAAGAAGTGATTTCCTTCCTGACGGAGAATCGCGATCTTTTACAACTACTTAGTGTTTTAAAACAGGAACTGTCAAGGCGTTTTATTGATTGCTCGCTAGTAATGCGATTGTTCTCCTTCGAGGAGGATGGGGAACTGATGAAGTGGCTTACTGTTCATGTTCAAGTAGATCCAAAAGATACTAAAACGATCGAACTGCTAAATCGTTTTAATGAAGAATGGCTATCGGATCACATAGATCAGGTTTACGGGAGAGTGATCGTGAGTTTGGAGGCACGATGAGCTTTAATTGGATAGATTATCTGGAACTTGCGAAAGCTCTGAGCTTAAATTCCAACATTGGCACTCCCGAAGCAAGGTGCAGGTGCATTGTTAGTCGAGCTTACTACGCAGTATATAATCTTTCGAGAGAATACTGTGAATATAAGTTGAAAATGACACTTCGGAAAGATGCAGGCGATCACAGAGAACTCTGTAAAAGGCTTAAAGAGAACGGTATTGGTGATTGTAAAAAGCTTGGACAGTTACTTTTTGCTCTTTATCAGGAAAGAGTATGGGCAGACTATCAATCAGATTTCAACAATGAAATGAGTGATAATGAAAGCCTTAACTTAAAATCTCGCTTAGCAATTAACAATGCGCAAGAAGCACTGAAGCGTTTAGATCGGTTAAACCGTTAAGCGGATACCCTGTTTCTAACTCCTTTATCACACCCCCTTCCACCCAAAAACATGGCTTTATGGAAAAGAAAGTAACCAAACTTGAAATCAACCTCGGGCTGAGCGGTAACATTTACTACCTCGAAGCCTTCCGAGGCTTGTGGATAACCAACCGGCACTTCGTCGTCAACATGACGCGCCACACCCTGCGGATGCTGGGCTTTAAAACCAAAAAGCCCGGCGCGGTCACCTTCCAGTACCCGGAAGAGCGCCGCCCCATCCACCACCGCTGGCGCGGACGACACCGCCTGACCGTCAAGCAGAACGGCGCCATGCGCTGCACCGCCTGCATGATGTGCGAGACCGCCTGTCCCGACCGGTGCATCCACATTGTGCCCGGAGAATCGCCCGACCCCGCGGTCGAGAAGTTCCCCGAGCAGTTCTACATCGACGTCCTGCGCTGCTGCTTCTGCGGCCTGTGCGCGGAAGCCTGCCCGGTTGACGCCATCCGCATGGACGTCATCGAACCCGAAATCTGCGGCTACAGCCGGGACATTATCTTCTCCAAGGAGTTCCTTATGGGCATTAAGAAGGAACGCCCCTGGGAAGTCTGGGATCTGGCCGAGCTTAAGCCTTCGGAGGTCGGATAGTTGTCGCTGTTGAAAGTTACCCCTTACGGCGACCCCTTGTTGAGGCGGCAAGCGGCTCCCATCGAGGTGGTCGATGACCGGATCAAGACGCTGATCAACGGCATGGAGGAAACCATGGCGGCTGCAGGCGGCGTCGGTTTGTCCGCTCCGCAAGTAGGCGAGTCGATCATGCTGTTTGTGATCGACTGGGGAGTCATCAACGGCGAGGAACGCGGCGACTACCACACCTATATCAACCCGGAAATCATCGAGCGCGGCGGCGAACCGGTCACCATGCAGGAAGGCTGCCTCAGCCTCCCCGAAGCGTGGGCGGATGTCACCCGTCCCGACTGGATCAAGGCGCGCTACCAGACCGTCGAGGGCGAGGAAGTCCACGAGAAACTGGACGGATACCCGTCGCGGGTGTTCCAACACGAGTTCGACCATCTGGTCGGCGTGCTGTTCATCGACCGTCTGCGTCTCGCCGACCGCATCGCTTTAAAGGACACCCTGCAGGGCATCCTCGAAGGCCGCATCAAACCGTTCGATGGAGCGATGCCGCTAAAGAAGGAAGAGTGATTCATAACAGATTAAACAAATGAAACAGATGAGGGAACAGATTGACGCCCAGGCTACCGACATTTGTATAATCCCTTCTTATTCACGACCAAATTACCGGGAACCAATATCTCCATGACAT
>CAZCRQ010000279.1:0-4065 GCA_964501095.1 uncultured bacterium
GATCGATCGGTATCAAGCCATTGGAACCGAGAGCGAGGGATAACACCGGTTCCAAGCCGGTGCGAATACCCATCCGGTGGGCATAACGAATCACTTCAGTGATCGGGATCAAGCAATCTTCCCCGGAGACGATGCGAACAGTGACATTGTTCAGTGATTTCCGCAAAGCTTCACGCAGGGTGACATAGCTTCCGCGATTATCGATGGCGTAATTTTCGGGACGCCACCAACTGCCGTCCGGCATCTGCACCGGTTTCACCATGTTGAGAATGCGATGGTTGGCATAGATGCCGTTATCGACCGCGGCGGTGTAAACAAAAGGTTTGAAAGCACTGCCCGGCTGCCGTTGCGCCTGAACCGCACGGTTGAACTTCGATTGGTTGAAATCACGTCCTCCAATCATCGCTAAAATGTCGCCTGTTTCAGGATCCATGGCGATAAAAGCGACTTGGAGGATGAAATTTCTCCGCATTAGCTTGTCCACTCGCACGCTGTCCTTCATCGCCTGCCTAGCAAGGTAACGCAAGGAATCGTTGATCGCGAGGCGGCGTTCGTTATCGTAAGCGCTGTCTTCAAGCGCGATCACTCCCCTCTCAATCAGACTGTTGCGATAACATTCCTGCAGCCACAGGCTTAATCCGCCTGAATAGAAGTTCCGATAAAATTCCTCCTGGAAAGTAACCAGGTGACTATCGATCGCGGCTTCGGCAATCTGCTGAACGACTGGATCGAGGGTGGTATAAACCTGGAGACCATCCTTGTAATAATCGAATCCGTAGATAGATTGATACTCTTCAAGTTTCTGACGAACCCATTCGGTGAAATAGGGTGCGACACCGGGCTCATCGAACGATTCAGCGGGAATGACATCTAGCGGAGTCGCTCGTAATCTCTTATAGTCGTCTCGTGAAATGGAGCCATTGAGCATCATGTTGTACAAGATGATATTGCGGCGTTGCCTGGCGGCTTCTGGATGTGTGCGCGGTGAATAAATCGCCGGCGCTTTTAGAAGAGCCACCAAGGTGGCGGATTGCACCTCATTCAACTCGGAGGCGGAGACGCCAAAGTATTTCTGCGTCGCTTTCTCCACTCCGTACGCCCCATGTCCAAAGTACATCTGATTCAAATACATCTGGAGAATCTCATCCTTGGCATAAGTGCGTTCGATCTGCACGGCGGTGATAATTTCCATCAACTTGCGCTTGATCGTTCTCTTGCGATGAAGGTAGAGGTTGCGTGCAAGCTGCTGGGTGAGGGTGGAAGCGCCTTGTCGACGAGATAGGGTCGCCAAGTCGATAATAACCGCCCGGGCAATTCCGTACGGATCGATTCCCCAATGGCGGTAAAATCTTCGATCTTCGGTGGCAAGCACTGCCTGGATCATCGACTTCGCGACGGAGTCGAGAGGAACCTGAACACGCTGTTCGGTGTAAAACTCCTTCAGAACAGAGCCATCTTTGCCAAAAACGCGTGTTATCAGACGTGGAGTATAACGTTCCAATTGTTCAAGGCTGGGTAAATCTTGTGAAAGGTAATTGATGATAGTCAACAGGAAGATTGCGCCTACGAAGGTTATTGACAATCCGAGTTTGATCTGTGCAGTAAGGAATCGGGACGTGTTGATTTGCAGAGTTTTATTGGAAAACATCCGCTTACATTTACTCTTTAACCATTCCCAATTCATCTTTGTTCTTTGCCCTTATAACTTCCAGATTTTTCCAATGGGCAAGTCATCATGAATAACACTGTAGCATCGTTCATACATGAATGGACCGGGATTGTGATACCAGCCGCCCTGGAGTTGCACCAACTTTTGGTGATGAGTGTGCCCGATGATAACCAGATCATACCCTCCAGCGAGAATTTTCTGAGCAGTGATTAAGTATTCTCCGTCCGGACGTTTGTGATCGGGGAGATAATTATAGCGGGAGCGTCCCCCCAAACTGGCGAAACGTCCCAGGTTCATCGCTAAATCCGGATGAAACAGCTTTCCAAACAATGCTTGGAGTTGATGATTGCGCAAGGTTTTCTTCAGCCGACGATACCCGCGGTCGCTGGGAGCAAAGCCATCCCCGTGATTGAAATACACCCGACGTTGGTTAATTTCAGCACTCCATTGGTTCGGATGCAGTATCATTCCGACCTCGGTTTCGAGAAATCCCTGGATTCGGAAATCATGATTACCGGCGAAAAAATGTACCTGACTGCCGTTGCGGATCAGTTCATGGATCACGTAGAATATGGACACGGCGCGTTTGGGGATGACATTTTCCCATTCGTACCAGAAATCAAAAATATCTCCCAGCAGGATGACAACTTGCGCTGTTTTCCCTTCGTTTTCGAGCATATTACGAAAAATCTGGCGCTGCTCATCAGCGGGGAAAGCGTAGCATGGGCGTCCCGCCCATGAAGGCGAAAGGCGAGAGAAGGGACGATCATCGAGAGGCAAGTGGGCATCGGCGACAAGGAGGACTTGACGTTCCCGAGAAGCGGTTATATGACACATTTCATTCACGTTTAAAAGTAGGGCTTCCTGAAAAGAGGAAGCAAGCTGGACGTGAAAATGGTTGCGAGAATGGCTATTCCGGAAGTACACTTTCACTTTAATACTCGACAGTGATAGACAAGATGAACAAGATGAAACTGATGATTATTATGTTACAGATTGTCACCGCGGGATTTGCTATCGGACCGGGCGTCCAATATCGCCCCATACAGCAGGAGTTTAAAATTCCCGAACCGCTCCCTTCCGATGAACTTGATGTAATCCTATGGTCAGAGGACTTTGAAACTGGTGGTACGCGGTGGGAGTTCATCGACGCCAATCAGCAGGAGGGAATCTATTGGCAAAGGTCGGATTTCTTTCCGAGCGAGGGTTTGAATTGGCGCTGTTTCAGTCCTGAATATGGAGGGAATGGCGGGTACGACAACCACTGGCTGCAATGGCTGACCTCCCCGGCGGTGGATTTATCCGGTGTAGCAAATGCGGAGTTGAGTTTTGAGTTTCGTCTGAGGTGCGAACCGCCTGCGGGAGCGACCAGTCCCTACGACGGCTGGGATGCGGCGAATGTCTGGATTTCCACTGACAACGGCGACACCTGGAATGTCATCGCGCCCACTACAGGAATTGGGTATAACATCTCATCCGCCTATTCGTTCGGCAGGGAGTGGCTGATGGGCGAAAACATTCCCGGCTGGGGAGGAACGATAATCAACCAGTGGACGACTGTAACAATGGATCTGACATCCTACCTGGGCAATTCAGAAGTGAAAATCAGCTTCGCATTTTGTTCGGATCCAGCAGCGAGCACGGCGGATGGCGATGGTGACGACTCCTGGACTGGTTTCCAACTGGACAATATCTCTCTGACTGGGGATAATCAAACAACGCTGTTTTCCGATGATGCGGATGGGAATAATATCGGCGGCGAGTTCACTATGCAGGCGGGATTGCTCGATGCGGTTCCTCCATCATGGCGGCTGTTGACTGTACCTGATGCCCCTTCGCCAACCCATGTTTTAGGAATTGAACCAATCGAAACCGGGTTCATTCATTACTATGAATATATGGAAACCATCGATTTGACTGGCTACACTGATGGCTTTTCCTCTCTGGATGTCTCACTCAAAGGTGATTGGACACACCCTGGCGAGTTTCCCAACAATCCCAATTGGACAGTCAAAGTGAAACCTTCCGACACCAATGTTTGGTACTTTGCCTCCAATCCGTATGGCATCTATCGCGATTCCAATTTTGTCTATGTGGATGCCCCCAGTGAATGGGGGAGATTTTCTAACAATTACCGTCAAACCTGGAACCTGACACCTTATCATGGAACCACGATCCAGATTCGCATCGAGTTCAGTTCTCCCTTGGAACCCTGTACCTCCCCCGATCCCTTTATCTACTTCGATGATTTTACTGTCAACTATATCCGGTACGAACATGATTTGGGTGTAAACGCGCCATTGGTTCCTTTTCCCCTCACGGTCGGCGTGCTGAATCGGGCGACGGTGGATTATTTCAACAATGGGGTGAATGAAGAGAACCTCATACCGGTCTGG
>CAZCRQ010000280.1:0-4060 GCA_964501095.1 uncultured bacterium
ATAAATATTCGGATAACATCTTGTATACAATGGCTTAATGCTGATCAAGGATTTAGGCAAATAGGTACTAGTAAATCAGCCCCGGGGCATCGTTTTTCAAAATACCTTGCTGTCAGAGTTTTTGATTTGTAGCTTGCAACAAACTCTCAGAAAGAAACTGAAAACTGGGGATTTTATCTTGTATTTAAGCGGTCTCGAATTACTCGGATTCAAATCGTTTCCCAAACGCACCAAGCTGACATTTTGCCGTGGGGTGATAGCAATTGTCGGACCAAACGGTTGTGGCAAGTCAAATCTGGTCGATGCCGTGCGCTGGGTGTTGGGTGAACAGCGATCGACAGCGTTGCGCAGCGAGAAGATGGAGAATGTCATCTTCTCGGGAACGAATGGGCGCAAACCGATGCATCTGGGGGGAGTCACGCTGACCATCGAGAACACCTTGGGTCTGCTGCCGGCTGAATACAGTGAAGTAGCGATCACGCGTCGCCTCTACCGCAATGGCGACAGCGAATATCTGATCAACCGGCGACCGTGCAGATTGAAAGATATTCGTACCTTATTCGCGGACAAAGGCTTGGGACCGGACAGTTACAGCATCATCGAACTTAAAATGGTGGAGAGCATATTATCCGGCAGACCCGAGGAGCGGCGTCGTTTGTTTGAAGAAGCAGCGGGGGTCACGCTTTACAAAGCCCGTCTGAAAGCGGCACAAAGCCGTCTCACTGCTACTGAAACCGACCTGGTGCGATTGGATGATGTGTTTCGCGAAGTGGAAAATCGCAGAACCTCCCTGCGCCGGCAGGTGGCGAAAGCCAAACGATCCCATGATTTGAAAGAAGCCCTGAAAGCGAAGGAACTCAAAGGCGCAGCTTTTGAACTCGCCGATCTCAGGGCGAAAATCGCGCCGCAGCAGGAACAATTAGAACAGGATCAGCGACGCAAGATTGAACTAGAACATAATCTTTCACATAATGAGAAGGAAGTTGCAAAACTTCGCGGCAGGCTCAGTGCCCTCGAGTTACAATTGGCGGAAGCGCGGAAGAATCGCTCGAACCTAAGTGCCAGAAACCAGGCGGCGCAGCGCGAAATTGCACGGCTCGAGGAGAGGATCCAGTCAGGAGAAACACAAAGCGATCAACGTAATCAAGAGGAAACGGAACTCACCGGACGTCGTTCCGCCATCGCCGAGAAGATCGAGATTTTGCACGCTCAACGCGAGGATGCTAAAACAGCACTTAAAAAAGTAAAAAATGAACTCGAAACTATTGAGAAAAAATGGCAAGAGCATCAATCGCATCTGCATTCAGCAAAATCGAAACTCATCAGTTTGGAAGAAACAAGAACCGAAGCGGAGAAACAATTAGCCAATCTGGAAGCCGAACTGTCCCATATCCAGGAATTGCAGCGGAGAATTCTCCAGAAAATCGAAACTCTTAAAAAAGAAGATCAAATTATAGTTAAACTCCCTGATCTAGAGCAAAGTCGGATAAAAGTTCATCAACAGGAAGAAGCGCTTCAGAAAATCATGGAGGACTTGGAGAGCGCCAGGACACAACTGGATAGGGCTCGCGATCAGCGTTCATCAGCCCGCAGCGATCTGGCGGCGGTAGAACGCGACCTGGATGCCACCCAGAAACGTGTGAAGCTTTTACAGGGAATAGTTCACGAGGGCGAGGGCAGGTCGAAAGCGGTGAAAGCCTTGCTGAATTCTGGGATTAAGGAGCTGGTGGGACGATTGGGGGATGCGATTTCAGTTGAAGAGAAATGGAGACTTGCGGTCTCCTCGGCATTGGAAGACGTTGTTTCTGCGGTGGTTTCTCGTTCCGAAAGCGGGATTTTAAAAGCCGCGGATTATCTGAAAACCGCCGATCATGGGCGCGGCGCTCTGGCATTTCTGCCCTCTCAGATGAAAGAGATTGCCCCTGAAAAACCAGTGTTTGCCGATGATTCCGCAATACTCGGCGATTTATTGTCGAAAGTAAAAGTCAAAGGTGATGCTAGACGGATTGTTGACCGTTACCTAGCGCGTGTCTGGATTGCGGAAAACCTGGAGATCCTTCTGAAATATGCGCCTGCCGCCATCGATGGGGGCTGGACATTGATTACCCCGGATGGCTGTCGTCTGACTCCTGAGGGGATTTTGACCGTCGGCAGCGCTATTCCCGGTGATCTGGGCTCCGCGGAGTTGCTTGAAAGAGCGATCGAGGAGGAGAGTTCAGTTTCCCAGAGAGTGAAACAATTCCGTCTCCAGGTCAAAATGTCGGAGAAAGAAGAAAAAACCGCTGAGGATCTGGTCAAAAAGTTAGCATCTGAGCAGAAAATTTGCTCGAAAGAATATGAAGCGAAAAAGCACGAACTCGCTCTGATTGAATCCGAATTACAAACTCAATCTGTCTTGCGTGAACGTAGAAAAATCGAATCTGAGAGTCTCTATAATGAACTCCATTATTTACAAAATCAGCAAATCGAACTAATAGAGCAGAAAAACAGCTCGTTCATGTCAACGCAAAAACTCATCAAAGAGGCTGAAGATGCTACCCGAGTGGTGGAATCAATCGAGCAGGAAGGGCAGGACTGGCGTCAATCACGCGAAGAAATCCTTCAGCAAAAGATGAGCAAAACTTCCATCGTCGAACGTTTGGAAGCCGATGTCCGTCATCAGGGCTCGATGATGGAGGAGCTTGGCAATCGGTTGGAGAATCTTCAGCAGGCGCGACGGAACGCCTTGCACGCCCAGGAAGATGCCATCGAGCGTCTGCGGCAGGTACGCGCCGAGGAGGAGGTGACAAATCAAGAACTGGAGACAACCAACGCTCAGATTCAAGAATCGCAGAAAAATTACGATAATATTCGTACTGAATTGTCGGAAAAAGAAGGCGTATATGAAGAGAACCGTACCGAGCGGGAGCGTCTCTCCGATAAAGTGCATATCGCGGAACTGAAAATGGCGGACTTGAACCATCGCATCACCTCCGTTCAGGAACGCATTCTGGAAACTTACCACCTCGACCTCTTTACAACTTCGCCGGATGCGCTGCCGGATGCAGTCTCCCCCGACAATCCATTCCTCGAAAAATCCTTGAGTGAATTGCGTGAAGATCTGCAATCGATCGGTCCAGTCAATGAGATGGCACTGGAGGAATTTGGGGAAGTCGACGCCCGGTATACTTTGCTTCAGGAGCAGATCGACGACCTGACCAAGGCGAAAGCGACACTGGAGGAGACCATCCATGAGATCAATACCGTGGCGCGTGAACGGTTCCGTCAGACCTTCGAGCGGGTCAATGCCCATTTCTGCGATTTGTTCAGACGTTTGTTCGAGGGCGGGGAAGCGTCGCTTGATTTGGCGGAAGGCGATCCCCTGGAGGCAGGCATTCGCATTTATGCTACCCCACGCGGGAAAAAGCTGGGCACGATTGAATTGATGTCGGGTGGGGAGAAAGCCCTGACCGCAATTGCCCTGCTCTTCGCCCTCTATTTGGAAAAACCTGCGCCGTTTTGCTTCCTTGATGAAGTGGATGCCCCCCTGGATGATGTCAACGTGGTTCGTTTCAATCACTTGCTGCGCGAATTCACCGACCGCACCCAATTCCTGGTCGTCACCCACAACAAACTCACCATGGAGCACGCCGACCGGCTGTACGGCATCACGATGGAGGAGGAAGGAGTCTCGCGTCTGGTCACCGTCGAAATCGAAGGACGCGAAACTGCCCCGCTGCTGGAACCATCAACTGATGCTGAATCATCCTGAGGATTTTTTGCAGGTTATACCTGATAATTATGTAAATAAATTATCGCCAACTATGGTATCTATGATACCTTCATTCGGAAAAAGATATTGTTGCGAGCAACGAGTCAGGGCTCTCCGAAAGCATCATCATCTTTAGAATATTTGTTTTAACTTCCAGAGTCATTATATTGAGATAAAAAGCTTCAGTGTGTTTTGTTGTAGTCGTTTCAAGAAATAAAAAGGGCATCGGAGATGTAGCTGCATTCGCGACGCCCGTGGGAATCTCTACTGGCTTTATGCCGGAAGGAGAGACCCAAATCGCTCTATTTT
>CAZCRQ010000281.1:0-4030 GCA_964501095.1 uncultured bacterium
GGCATGTCAATCAGGCGTCGTGGAGAATCCGAAAAGGTCGTGAATAAGAAAGGCTTATAGTACTCCATAAACGTCAGGCAGAGCAGACGCTCCTGTAAATCTCCCGATATTTTCCCCCGTCGGAATACGTCTTCTGCTTCCTCGTCGTTGATAGCGAAATTTGTCCATACAATCTTTCCGTTTTCCACTATGGGGCAGATGTCGTCATAGATCACTTTACGATTGTGGCCAGTGAGTTCAATCACCAGCGGGATGGTCCGGATCAGGATTCGGTCGCCAAATCGGACGAAGTCTATAGGATGTTCCCCCTGATAGAGACTCACCTTGCCATAGTTCATTATCTTTAGAAACTGGGTGTAACCAGCATCTGAAAAAAGCCCTCGCACTTGCTCAAATTCCCGCGATTTGATTGCCTCAATCACGCTCTGTGTCATCTTAATCAAGTGGTCATCATCGACCTCGCCTCCCTTCTTGATCTCAGGCTCAAAGACCTTCACTTGAGCGTCGCGAATGATAATCCTCGTTTGATTATCAAAGGGGATGAAGATGTATTCCGCCACCATTTTGACTTCTTCATCCAGCGGGAAGTTGCCCAGTAGATGCAAGAATTGATAGTCAATCATCGCGCTGACTTCGCTGACATTGTCATGGTATTCCCGCGGCAGATAGATAATCCCCTTGCCGTCCTTGACTGTCGCTTCTATGAACTCCCCGCCATCAAAGTACTTCAATCCCAGGTTGTTGATCCTGCCTCGCTCATTGAAGGCTGAGATATAGACTGCGTTGCTGCCTGAACCGGCGGAGACATTTTCCGCCTTGACCTTCACTTTATTAAGCATCCCCTGAATGTGGTAAGGTAAAAAGACGGCCAATAACTGACTTTCCCCATTGATTTCAGAGTTGATCCCATTTCTCTCAGGATGGCTCTGCAGCAACACCAGAGCCCAGTAGAAACTCCGCAATGAGATGTCAAAGTCGTTCGCATCCTCGGCGCGAAGACCTGTCTTGACATAATTCCTTATCTTATCTTCGCGCTGGTTGTATATCTTGTTCCGGTCGGTCTTCCGGATGTAGCGATATACGCGGTATTTTCCGCCCGGGAGTGTCTCGATTTTCCTCTCGGCGTTGGTCAAGACGGCCGATGAGTAACTCTTAACGATGGCTTGCGTGAACTCGCTCAATTGCATATTGGTCTCCTGTTTCACATCCAAAAAACTGGATTCCACCGATACCGATATCTGCGAGACGAGGTCCTTTAGCGCTAGCTCATCGGCTCGGCTGAAGTCACGGTCTTCGCCCCGGCCGACGAGATAAGCATTGTTGTTGAGTATATTCTCGATCTCAACCGGTTGGGCAATCGCAGCAACCGTTAATAAAAAGAAGGGGAAAAGAGTCTTCATTTGTTTGACTCCATAGGGTTTTTCTGTAAAAAGAGTCCATACATCTGCCAAACCATCATCATTCCATTCTCTTCCACTATAATGGATACTGAATGAACGGGTAAAAATTGGGAAATTAGTTATCGACTAATCGTTATCTAGAACCAGCCTAAATCCAATTCCAACACCATACCCATCCGAGTGATTCCCGGCTCGCCTCGCTGAACGACAATTGCTGTAATTATGAGGCCACGCGCCCCCTCTCAACACTCTGTATTCTCCCGGGGGTGCTATCCATGCATTCCCATCTGTCGGCGCACCGTCATAATTGCTATGATACCAGTCTTCGCACCACTCACTAACATTACCATTTATATCACACAAACCCCAGCCATTTGGAAGTAACTCTCCAACTTGATGCGTCCAGTTACCACTATTTCCAAAGAGCCAGGCATACTGATAGGCCATCCCTATTTCCTCTCCCCAAAAAAACAGTGTCCTAGTTCCTGCCCGACAGGCGTACTCCCACTCCGATTCTGATGGAAGTCTAAACTCATTATTTAGTCGATTCTCGAATTCCTGTATGTCATCCCATGAAACACTGTATATAGGATATAATGCACCAACGCCCCTAGTTTCAAGAGGATTCCAGACCATTAAGCTTGTCCATTGCTGCTGCGTCACCTCATACTTACTAATCCAGAAACCATTTGGGAATGTCACCTGATGCACTGGACTTTCATCCGGGTAATGCTCAAATTCATCGTCCGGGCTACCCATATAAAAAGTACCCGCTGGTATCCAGCACATCTTGATTGTCAGACCAGTATTGCCCAGTGCGAATTCTCGCTCAGTTCCAGCCAGCCACGTCCTTGTTATCCTGCGACCAGATGCTATACTCGGGACTTGATTGCCAGCACGGTCAATGAAAGAGGTCGTGACTCGCGCATTCACAACACCTGGCGTGTGGTCGGTAATTACGTAAATGCCGTCATATGTCCCATCTCGCTGATCTGTCAGAGTGATGGGCTGCCAACCTTCCACCGTTACCGAACATGTGCCATCGGTCTCGGCTCCGAAGGCGTCGTTTGCAGCCCCAATCACAAACACAACCTGGTCGCCTGTAAGTAGGGTATCTCCTCCCGTTGCAGTCCAATCAAATGACCTTATACTCGCACGAGTGTCCAAACCTACTGAATCCATTACGGGGCCAGCAGAGAAGAAATCATTTCTGAACCAGGCATAAACCTGTTTCCAGCCATCGCCTGCGGTTAGATTCCAATTCAGTTGGGCTTGATAAGGTTGCCACCTTGCCGAGCCGGAGTCCGCATTATTCACGATTTTCATTTCCAAAGCGCCAATGTTGGGCATGGAAAGCGTAATGTCGAGGTGATTGATATAAGTTGAATCGGGGATAATCTGCAGGGACGAATTTAGCGGCGCGGGGTTAATCTGGTCGCTGGCTTCGGCCTCAATCAGAAAGTCGTTGCGCACTTTGGCATGAACGGTTTTAGTCCCCACCCCCGCTTCTAACTCCCATTGCAGGGAATCAGAATATGGAATCCATTGTTCACCTCCAGTGAATGGTGAGTTGGAGACCTGCAATTGCGTCCCTCCGACCGCTGACACCCGCAATACAACATTACGGGAAGCGGTCTGCGCCACACCGCCATCAATAACCACCGATGGATTCAGCAACGCGGGGTCAATCTGGTCGCTGGCTTCCGCTTCAATCAGAAAGTCATTGCGAACCTTGATATAAACTGTTTTGGTGCCTGTTCCGGTCGCCAACTGCCATTGAAGAGAATCTGCGAAGGGAATCCACTGCTCGTCACCTGTGAATGGATCGTTGGAAACCTGCATCTGCGTGGCGCCTACCGCCCATAGCCTTAAGTTGATGTTGCGAGTCGCGGTTTGCACCGCACCTCCGGCTATGACCACTGAAGGATTCAGCGGTGCGGGGTCAATCTGGTCGCTGGCTTCGGCCTCAATCAAAAAGTCGTTACGCACTTTGACATGAACGGTTTTCGTCCCCACCCCCGCTGCCAACTCCCATTGGAGGGAATCAGCATAAGGAATCCATTGTTCATTTCCGGTGAATGCTGAGTTAGAAACTTGCAATTGCTTCCCTCCGACCGCCGACACCCGCAACGCAATATTTCGGGAAGCTGTCTGCGCCGCACCGCCAGCAATAACCACCGACGGATTCAAGGGCGCTGCTTCAATCTGATCAATGACTATGCGAGATGTATCACCATAGGCATAAACCACGCGAAGATAGACCGTCTTGGCTCCGCTCCCAGTCGTCAGTTGCCATGCTTTGGTGGCAGCGAACGGCTCCCAGGATGCGCCAGCGAAATCGGGCGTATTGGCGAGCAGCATCCGGGTTGCGCCATAGGCAATAATGGTCTGGGTGACGTTGCAGGTTGGAGTGTGGGTGACGGACTCACTTTCAATTACCAGAGTCGGATCGGCGTTGACTAATGCTTTCGAGATGTTTGACGCCTCACCTTCGCCGGTGTTAGAGCGGACGACCACATAGTATTCGTAGCGGTGCCCGTTGCGGATGGTGCGGTCGGTGAAGGATGTGGTTGTTGCTGTACGTCTTCAAATCTTTTTGGACAGATTTTAGATTTTACTAAGGAGCGGTT
>CAZCRQ010000282.1:0-4006 GCA_964501095.1 uncultured bacterium
CCCCCACCCCTCCCCCCTCACGCCTCCCCCCTAGAATGGCGATCCTCATTTTCCACGTGCGACAGTAGTGGTGGTATCCTGCTTTTCCTCAAACAGGTTTTCCAGCGCTTTTGTATTTACCTTGTAATGAATGGATTCCTTCAAATTTACAACCCATTCATCTTCGAGTTTTTTACTCAGCTCCCGCCGCATCGAGGTCTCAGCTTTACGTTTGACTTTATTGTAGTTCTCCAATTGTGGTTCTTCACGGGCGACAAGTTTGAAAACACTCCATTTATCGCCATGAGTGATAGGACCGACCACATCACCGATCTCAGCTCGCGCCGCTTCCTTTCCAATAACCCCGTGCTGGGTTTTCTTGAATGGTCCCAATACTCCTTTGGTGCGTTTGGCATTTTCTCGCTCGGAGTATTTCACGGCTAATTTTTGCATGTCCTCACCTTTCCGCGCTCGTTCGACCAGTTGTTCCGCCAGTTTTTTATCGGAAACGAGAACTTCATGTATAGTATATTGAGGTTCGGTCATGAACTCGTCGGGATGGGAATCGTAGTATTGCTTTATTTGTTCCTCGGTCGGTTCCGCCTTTTTATTGATAATTTCAGTCTGCGCGGCGTAAAGCACTTTTCGATCGCGAGCAGCAACCGCCTTATCCACGACTTCCTTGTTGTTGTAATACCCCAGGCGTTTCGCGGCTTTCGGAAGGATGTTGCCCATGACCACTACTTCATCGATCAGTTTCTTCCCTATGTCACCCCATTTGATTTCCATTCCCGACCGTCCGACACGTTTCAACTTATCGCTGAAATCCGAAGCCGTGACAGTGATGTTTCCATCGCGAATATGCGCCAAGGGCAGTTTTTGCTGTTCTTCGTTAAGCAAGGCAAAGAGGTCTTGGTTTCCCTTGTTGGATTCCAGGATGGGAGTGAGAGAAGCGATATTGTCTTCAAAGTACTCCACGCCATAGAATTCTTTTTCCTTGTTGATAAACTCTTCAGCCGCTTTTTCGACTTCTTCGCCATGTTGTCGCGCCAATTGGTTACGGAGATTCTCCTTATCCTCTTCAAACGAGGGACGATTTTCAATTTTTCGCCTGCCCAGCAGTTTGATCACATGCCAACCGAATTCGGTTTTCACCGGTTGGGAGATTTCCCCCGGTTTCATCGAGAATACAACCTCTTGAAACGGATCGACCATACGTCCCCAGCCAAACCAACCAAGGTCACCGCCATCCTTCTTTACCGATTCATCCTCATTGTACTTGTCTGAAATCGCCTTGAAATCCGCATCCGGGGCGGTCACTTCACGATAGACCTTGTCGATCTTTTTCTTCGCTTCCTCTTCGTTGATCCCTTCTCCGGTTTTGATCAGGATGTGAGCCGCGTTCAGTTCCTCATCATGATCATAATACTCTCGCACCATGGCATCGGTGATCAGTTTGTCGCGAATTTCATTGATATAAAGCTGCATAACCGCGCCTTTATCCAGTTCCTCCTGGTACGCTTTTTGAATATCGGGAGCGGTATCGAAACCCTTGTTGTAGGCATCGACAATTTTCAATTGTCGTATGACCACATCGTCGAGGATCTTTGCCAAATCTTCGGTGCTCGCCTCCGCTGCTTTCTGGGGAGTGCGCAGTTTCTTCATCGCCTCGTCTTTAAACTCCGTCACCGTCATCTTCCAATCGCCGACTTGTGCGACGATATCACTTCTCATCCGTCCGCAGCCGGAAATCCAGATCATCACGGCGACGATGAATATCCATGAAATCCATACCCGTTTTAACACGTTTGCCTCCAAATGAATTCTTGTTATTTGTCACCATTAAATTTTGGGGAAAAGTAGGGCTGCCCTCATCCTTTCGCAAGGGAGGTTTCATTTTCCGCCGGTAGGATTGAGGCTGAGACGGCGATGTGCTTCACCCGCCAGCTTTCCCCACTGACTTTGAGGATCGAGGGTTCTTGCTCGATCGTAATATCGGATCGCTTCCAGCACCATCCCCAATTTTTCATCCACTAAACCTACAGTATATAACAGTTGAACGCAGATAGGAGTTGCGATTTCTTCCCCATGGAGAAGGGCTTTTCTGGCATCCTCCAAACGGTTGATACGCAACAAGTATGCTCCCAGGTTTGCATGAAGAATGCTGGTTCCAGGTTCCAACTCCACCGCTTTGCGAAAGGCATTCAACGCCGCGTTTTCTTTCCCCAGGTCTCCCAAAGCCTTGCCCATCATCCCATAGATCAGTGCGATGTTGGGTGCGCGTTCGATCACCTTCTGGCACCAGTTCAAGGTCTCTTCTGGGGCTCCTCGCTCATTTGCCAGTTGTGCCAGACGAATGAGGTAGCGCACGTAATCTTCATTGCGCACCGGTGGGGAATTGATCGCTTTTAAATACGCTTTTTCTTCCGCTGCCGGTCTGCCCTTATTTCGTAAATGAATCGCCAGCACTTCCCATCCATAGTAGGATCTCTTGGGATTCTGCTCCAATTGGCGGATAAAACGTTTGACATCTGTCACTTCCCGGCTTTGTACCCAGACCTGCGCGCCGACCGTGATCAACCCGACAAAGAGAGCTGCTCCAACCAATAACGGAGTGACTTTCTCCTCCACCGGCGCCCAGAGATAAAATACCCAAAACATCGCGGGCAGAGCATAAAGCGCAACCAAGTCAGCATCACGTGCCATGCCCAAATCCGGGGAAAAAATCAAGGTGAATCCATAAGCCCCAAGCATCCCCGCGATCAGAAAATAATCGATGCGATCCAGTTTGAATTTTACATTGTAGCATGGACGTCTCGTCCATATCACGGGCGGGACGCCCGTGCTACAAGTAAACAACAATGGGATAAATCCGACAAACAGCACAGCCGGAATCGCCCAAAAATCAAGGTTGACCAGGTCGAAGAGATGCCTCAGTGAAATCAGCGTATAACCATCGACCGGCTTCTTCCCCAGTGGATAGAGCAGATGTTCGGGGGCAATTAAAACCACGGTGATGATCCCAGTTATTGCCACTAGGAAAAAGAAAAAGAAACGCAGCCGAAATTGATTCTTTGCTCCCCAGGTAAAAAGGAAAGCTGGCAGTAAAGTCACTGCGGCGGCATGGATACCGCAAGAAATCAGGTTTATCACTAATCCCAACCAGGGAAAACGATTATTCTCAATCGCTTCTATAGATAAAACCAGCGACCAGGCGAGAAGCGCATGGAGTAAAGCGTAGTTTTCCACCAGTCCGAGCATCAAGGGAAGTGAAGCACTGAACAAGCAGCCAACCAGAACAAAAACACGTGTAGTGAATCGTTCAAATCGCCGGCTGAATCGGGTGATGGCAAGAATAAAGAGAATCAACGCTAGGCAGTCAATGATTCGATAGGTGCCGATGGGGGTAAGGCTGAACGGCGATCCGATCTTTAAAAGCAATCCTGTCAAAATGGCGTACAATGGACTGCGCAAGCTGATGGGAATCCCTGCTGTGAGGTTGTTGATCAGCAACTGCCCATCGCCGCGCAGCAGTGTTGCCGCGGGTGTGAGAAACACCAGCAAGCCCAGGATAACCATTACCGGTAGATAAATGAATGTCATGATCAAGTTAGTTTTATTATTCGCCTGTTTTAGTAGAAAAACCAGCAGGAGCGACAATAACAGAGCAATACCGATGAATAAAATGCGGATTGAGATGTTGTCGTACGCTAGACCATCCACTCCCCATAAGCGATAAGCCTCCGGCGCAAAAGACGCCAGGAGGATAATAACCAGCAACACGATCGCGCTCAGCCAAGCAATTTGTCCGATATGATGGTTTTTAATATTCATAAGTTTCTCATTAAAGGTTATTTAAGGTTATTTTATCGTGTTTATTTATTGTGTTTATTTATTGTGTTTATTTATTGTGTTTATTTATTGTGTTTATTTAGTTTGGAATTTTAGCGCGGGGTAGCGTAAGCCTCCATGCTTGCGTTTCTCCATGCTTGCAATTCTTGCGTAGCATGGGCGTCTCGCCCATGAC
>CAZCRQ010000283.1:0-3889 GCA_964501095.1 uncultured bacterium
GACGGCTGACGGCACTCTAATAATCGCAAGCACGGAGGCTTACGCTACCCCTCATTTTACAGATCGCAAGCACGGAGGCTTATATTACCCGGCGTGGAGGGGCATCTGGGGAATTACCTGATCTTTATTTAATTTTTCCTGCACACAAGTAGTGCCGGGCACCCACACCCAATGAAGATTATATATTCTCGGATAACTTGTATCTTAGCCAATCAGCTCACGGATTTTCTTCAATAATGCCTCCAGATCGATTGGTTTTTCAAAATAGCCTTCAGGTAGAGGCACTTGCTTGCGTCTGCCGATAAAACGTTTCAACTCCGGGCTGACGCCGGTGATCAGAATAATCGGAATTTTCTTGTACTTCTCAGTCTCCCGCATAGTGCGATACATTCGCAAACCGGATTCTTCCGGCATAGTGATATCCAGGGTCACAAGATCAGGATGATGACTGCGCACCTGGTTGATCGCTTCAATACCTGTCTTCGCCTGCAGAGTAGTATAACCGTTGTCTTCAAAGAATGTGGTGAGATAAACCAAAACGTCCGGTTCATCATCCACGACCAGAATAGTTTTTTTCTCCGCCATTCAGTTTTTACCTGCCATTTTTTATTATTTCGTTTTCTTGAAAATACAGATCAGTGCAGAGGAAAACAATAAAAAGCAGGCTTGATTTTTCCGGATAAGTCAGAGCGAGCCTGTTTGAAACAGCAAGGAATGTCTTGTATCTTTATAAAATAAACCAATGTGTCAGTTGAAAGGGGATTGGCGGCAAATACAAGCAGAAGTGAAATCCCTTAATGAACACAAGAAATGTTGAATCTTTTCACGTAGTAGACCGTGTCAGACGTTATGAGGGGATTTATTTCGCTTTAGGCGAGTAATATGCCCGCTGAAGCAGGCAGCAGGCAAACGGGCAGGAGACATGCTTTAGTTAATTGATCTGGAATCAATACCATCAAATCATCTGACATAGACTACTAGCGTAAGTGAACCAATTATCTAGGGAGGAACTTTTTAATGGAGGAGCGGCGACGATTACCGGAGGTTTTGCGTTTGGAGGACTGGTGGGCGGTTTGGTTTGGTCTGTTGATCATCATCGCAGCCGTGGTCGGTCTGGTACATAAAGTTCCGAAGATCGGAAAATGGGCTGATAATCCTCTCGATGTTTTCTTGCTCATTAAAGACGGGGAAGTCATTGGGAATATTATCATTCCAATTATCTTCCTCTGGTTGGGTTTGGGAATCCTGACCGCTATTGGGGTAATCGTGATGGAAGGTAAATTTATCCGCTATTTCGGAGGTTATACGGTTATTTTCCTTCTCTCCATCATATCGATTATCATATCTCATCAGAGGCAGATAAACGCCATCGGATTGGAATATGCCTTCTGGGCTTTAGCCATCGGATTGTTGATCTCGAATACAATCGGCACTCCAAAATGGCTTTTGAGTGGAGCGAAGACCGAGATGTTTATAAAAACAGGTCTTGTTTTACTTGGAGCGGAGATTATCTTTGATAAAATTCTTCAGCTAGGCGCCCCGGGGCTGTTTGTCGCCTGGCTGGTGACGCCGATTGTAGTCATTTTCATGTTCGTTTTTGGAACACGCTTTTTGAAGATGGGCAGCAAGGCATTGGTGATTATGATCGCCGCCGCCACTTCTGTCTGTGGTGTTTCCGCAGCGATTGCCACCTGTGCGGCAGTTAGAGGGAAGAAAGAGGAGTTAACGCTTACGGTGGGGATGTCGCTGATTTTCACTGTCGCCATGATGATCCTGATGCCGGTAGTTATTCTTAGCATTCACCTGGACAAGATCATCGGTGCCGCCTGGATGGGGGGAACAATCGATGCCACTGGAGCGGTGGTTGCCGCCGGTGCCGCACTCGGTCCGGAGGCGGAAAAAGTCGCCGCTGTGGTTAAAATGATTCAAAACATCCTGATCGGGATTATCGCCTTCTTTGTCGCTGTTTATTGGACTGCCAAGATCGAACGTGATCCACTGGGACCAAAACCTTCGTTGGCGGAAATCTGGCATCGTTTTCCCAAATTTATTGTCGGTTTCCTCGGAGCTTCATTGCTCTTTTCCTTTTTGCTCATTCCAACGATGGGAAATGAAATAGCCGAGAAAAACATTCTCGGCAATGTGACCGTAAACCTTCGCGGATGGCTCTTTTGCCTGGCGTTTGTCTCGATTGGTCTGGAAGCGAATTTTCGTGAAATGGCAAAGCAGTTGGTCGGTGGAAAACCCATCATCCTCTATATTGTCGGACAATCCTTCAATCTGGTTTTAACCCTGATCGCCGCATACCTGGCATTTGGCGGGATTCTCTTTGATCGTCCAATTTAATTGTTGGAAATATTATAAATGAGGAGGTCTACAATGAGTGGTTTACATCGGATTTTACCAGGCTTCGCTCTTTGCGCGGCTATTATTCTGACCGCCTGTGAGGAAAAAAGCAACATTCAGCCGATCAACAATCCGCCATCTACTCCAGAAAACATCTTTCCGGATGATGGTTCGTCGGATCTGCCGATAAATCCGGTTTTACGCTGGTCATGTGAAGATCCTGAAGAGGATTTGATCGAATACCAGATTTATTTCGACACTTCAGCGACGTTGAATGAACCGGTGAGTACACAGAGCGAATCGTTCTTTCGCATAGGCGCTTTACAAATCTCGAAAACCTACTATTGGAAAGTGATTGCCTCTGACAGTTACGGTAATGTCAGTCCAGGCGATATCTGGTCTTTTACCACAGCCAATGAACAGAAAGTGATCTTCGAGGATTCGGGACTGGAAAGTAAAATTCGTGAAATGCTGGACAAACCCATTGGAGCGCTTCTGGTTACGGAACTCCAAACTATCCCCTATCTTGTCGCCGATTCTTCTGAAATTGAAGAACTCAGTGGGATCGAATTCCTCACCGCGATTCAGTTTTTAAATCTGAACCATAACAATATCTCGGATCTTCGACCGCTGGCAAGTCTTCCGGTGCTATGTGAACTTTGGCTTAGCGATAATCAGATTGAAGACCTCTCTCCGGTGACATCAATCGACAGTCTGCGTTACCTTTCCTTTAGTTATAACGAAGTCACCGATATCTCATCGCTGGCTCAATTGGATTCCCTGGAAGATCTTCGCTTTGCCTCCAATAGTGTCTCAGATTTGACTCCCCTTTCAGCTCTGCCCATTTTAGCAAGTATACGTTTTTCAGCGAATAACGTTACCAATCTAACGCCGTTGGCTTCGATCACCACGCTCACTTATGTCGAAGCGGGTTATAACGATTTCGCCGATCTTTCCCCACTGGCTCAGCTCCCGAATCTGGAGACACTGTTTATCATTGATGGCAACCTGCAGACCCTGGTACAGATATCCTCCATCACCTCGCTGAAATACGCCGCTTTCTCCAATAATCAGATTACTGATGTTTCGCCTCTGAGTTCGATGGTGAACCTCGAATACCTGCTTCTCTCTAATAATCGGATCACCAATATCTATCCGCTGGCGAACCTGATAAATCTGGAAGTGTTGAACCTGAATATCAATCAGATCGTTGATCTCTCCCCGGTTGCCGCCATGACGCGCTTAAAAGCACTGGGTTTCGATTATAACCGGGTGCAGTCTTTAGGGTCTTTAAGTAACCTGCTCGAATTGGAGTATGTCTCAGCGGATTCCAATTATATCAGCGATTTGCAACCGTTGGTGGATAATCTCGGTTTTGCTGATGGAGATTCACTTTCAGTCAGATATAATCCACTTTCTTCCCTCGCCATCGAAGAACAGATACCTGCGCTGATAACGAGAGGAGTGGGCGTTACTTATTGAAATGATATAATAGATTCCTGGTTATTTTAAATGGATACTAACCTGAGTTGCCCTATTATTG
>CAZCRQ010000284.1:0-3870 GCA_964501095.1 uncultured bacterium
TACCTGTTCATATTTCCTGCACAACAAGTAGTGCAGGGCACCCCCCTACGCTACCACTCGCAGGCAGGGACGCCTACGCTACCATTATGGAACACGATCTGATCTGATTCAGTTAATAGATCGATCATCAAAGAACAAGAGATAGCCTAATGAATAAAAGACTGGTAACCATCACACTGTTTATCCTGTTGACCATCATTGGAGTGACAACCTGGGGACAACCTCCTTACCCCAACTTTCCGCGCTCCTCAGATTCCCAATCGACTCCATCATCACGCGAGGCGCAAAACCAGGCAAAAGAGCAGGAACTCATCCGTCAAGCGCGTCAGAAATACAACACCGCCAGACGTCTCGAATCCCGCGGCGACTTTGAAACCGCACTGCGTCTCTACCAGGATCTGTATAAACAATATCCGGAGAATCGCAGCTATTTCGAGGGTGTGCGGGATAATCTGCTGGCTCTGGAGAGATATAAGGAAGCGATTGATTTGATCCAGGATCGCATCGCTCACCTTCCCCCAAATGAGCCTCCCGTTGCTTTATACGCCGCGCTGGGGGAGGTCTATTACATCACCGGCGAGGAGGCGCATGCGGAATATATCTGGAAACAAACGCTCCAGGTGATCCCCGGCTCGACCGAAGCCTATCTCGAACTGTCTCATACCTTTATCCGCCTGCGTCTCATCGACCGGGCAATCGATATCCTGGTGCAGGCACGAAAGGATTTGGGCGATCCCCTGCTCTTCGCTTCCACCGTCGCCAGTCTCCACCAGTCACGTATGAACTGGAATGAAGCAACGAAGGAATACCTACTCTCACTGCGTGAAACCCCAAACCGTAAACAATCTGTTTTGCGCAGCCTGGCGAATTTTCCCGATGACGAATCATCGAATGAAGCGGTGCGCTTGGCGGTGGAAGAAGAGATCAAGACGATAAAGAATTCTCCGCCCTGGACTGGCTATGATGCGGTATTGTATGAAATCCTGGCTGGGCAATATATGAAGAACAGTGATTATTCCAGCGCTCTCGTTTGGATAGAGAAGATCGACCTGATGGAGTCGAAACCGGGGCAGCGGTTGATCGAATTTGCCGCTGGGGCGCACAATGAAGGAGCGGACAGTGTCGCCCATCATGCCTTGATGCTTGCCGCCAAACGTCTCACCGATCCGGTTTCCAAAGCCGGCGTCGACTTCGCCCTGGCAAATCTAGCGTTGGCGAAAGGAAACATTGAACAAGCTGATTCTCTCTTCAGCCTCTACTGCACCAAGGAGGCGCCTGACCAGATCGAACGCGATGCCCGTCTGCAGCGTGGTCTGCTGCGACTGGAAAACTTGCTTGATCCTCAATCGGCTATTGAAGATTTCCAGATTCTTTTGGAAAAACCGGGGCGAAAAGACGAAAATACAATCCGTCAGGCGTATGCCAAGGCGTTGATCATGACCGGTAAACTCGAGGAAGCGAAGACAGAGCTTACCCGAATCAAACCGCCGCGTTTCTCCAGTCGACCACCTGGCTTCCCACCGCGCTACCAAGTCGAGGATGCCGCGCAAAGTGAAGCTGGGTTTCTTCAGGCGCGCATCGCCTGGTGGCAGGGGAAAGGTGCAGAAGCCTTGGGAATGTTGGACAGCCTGTTGCTTCTGCCCACCGGAGCCGACCGTGAGAATGATGCCCTCGCCCTCGCTCAATTGCTGCGAGTTGGAACCGCCGACAGTATCCACCTCGCGCAACTCGCCAAAGCTGACCTCGCAGAGTTCGCCGGGAATATACTCGAAGCTGAACAAGGTTATCGCCACATATCCGAGCAAGGCGCCCCGGTACTGGCGGCGGATGCGTTATGGAGATTAAGCCAACTCTACCTCCATCACTACGCTTCAGCGAGTATGGAGATTCTCCTGCAATTTATCGACCGCTTCCCGCATCATCCACGGACGGAGGAAGCCTGGCTGAAACTTGGTGAATTGGCGGAAAACCGCGCCGATCGCGACCAGGCGATCGAGTATTACGAGAATCTGCTGGTCGAGTTCCAGGATGGCGTTCTTGCAGCTGAAGCACGGTTACGTCTGGATTGTCTCGCCGGGCTTGAACTGCCGCCGTTGATCATCGATCCGCTGATGCAACCGTGAGGGGCGAGGGGTAGCGTAAGCCTCCGTGCTTGCGATATATATAAATCTCAAAACCTAAAACCCAAAGCCTAAAGCCTATGACAAATAATTTCTCCCCGCAAAAAATCATCAAGGACATCGCGAATGTTGCTGCTAAACAAAAATTAGATGTCTATCTTGTCGGCGGCTACCTTCGCGATCGGCTTTTAAAACTGCCGTTTGCCGGGGAAATGGATTTCTCCGTCATCGGCAATGCTCCATTATTCGCCCAAGCGGTAGCCGACCACTTAAAACTGAATAAATCAATCCAGATTTTTCAACGCTTCGGCACCGCTCATCTGCAGGCGGGGGAGATCAGCCTGGAATTTGCCGGCGCACGTAAGGAGAGCTATGATGAACACAGCCGCAATCCGCAAGTCGAACCCGCCACATTCGAAGAAGACATCGCCCGTCGAGATTTCACTATCAACACCCTCGCGGCGAATGTGCATCATCCCGCGAAGATCATCGACCTGTTCAACGGTCGGGATGATCTGAAAAAGAAGATCATCCGCACCCCGCTGGAACCGGAAAAAACCTTTCATGACGATCCGTTGCGCATCCTCCGGGCAATCCGTTTCGCCGCTAAATTCAAATTCAACATCGAACGGAAAACGGCAGAAGCGTTGAAAACATACCGTGAGCGCCTGAAGATCGTCGCCCGAGAACGCATCAATGATGAATTTTTCAAGATCCTAGCCTGCGATCCGCCATCTTTGGGGCTTCACCTGCTCTTTATCAGCGGCGTGTTGGAAATCATCTTTCCCGAGATCGCCGCCATGGCTGGTGTCGAGCCGATCGGACAGTTTCAGCACAAGGACGTGCTTTATCACTCGTTTCTTGTGGTGGATAAAGTGGCGGAGCAGACAGAACGTCTTGACCTCCGTTTCGCCGCCCTCGTCCACGACATCGGCAAGCCGAAAACAAAACGTTTCGATCCGGAAAACGGCTGGACATTTCACGGGCACGAACATCTCGGCGAACGGATGATTCAGTCATTCCGAAAAAACTATCAGCTTCCTGAGGATTTAATCATAAAAACCAGCCATCTAGTGCGTCTGCACATGCGCCCCCTGGCACTTCAAGACGAAGGTGTCACCGACTCCGCCATCCGACGCTTGGTTGTTCAAGCTGGCGAACAAGTTGATGATCTCTTCCTCCTCTGCCGCGCCGACATCACTTCAGGCAATAAAAACAGAGTGATGCAATATCTTGAGAGCTTCGATCGTATGGTCGAGCGAATCGATGAGATCGAACGAAAAGATGAACTCCGTCGTTTTCAATCCCCCATTCGCGGGGATGAGATCATGGAGTATACCGGTCTGCCGGAAGGACCTCGCATCGGTTTGATCAAGGCACTGATTGAAGAAGCCATTCTGGAGGGAACCATCGAGTTTTCCTCTGCAGCGGCAAAGAAAATCCTCGATGAGGTGATCAAGACGGTGGAATCATTGCCGGATGACCAGGTACTCGGGGCGCTCCGCAAAATCATGCGCGCCCGAGCTGACGGTATCGAACCACCCATATCCCGACAAGAGGGGTAGCGTAAGCCTCCGTGCTTGCGATTCGTGATTGGGATTTCTCGAAGGGTGCCCTGCACTACTTGTTGTGCAGGGTGACTATACTACCTGTTCATATTTCCTGCACAACAAGTAGTGCAGGGCACCCACCTTTTGTTTTACATGGGCGAGACGCCTACGCTACCCCTCGCAGGCAGGGACGCCTACGC
>CAZCRQ010000285.1:0-3859 GCA_964501095.1 uncultured bacterium
TCACCCGGAGTGTCATTCCCACGAAAGTGGGAATCCAGGAATTTCAATATGTTAGGGAAATCCCGAATTTTCATATAAAAAAGGCGCAATTTGTAAGTACTTGTTTTTCCTGGATTCCCGCTTTCGCGGGAATGACACCGCCGCCATGTCTTTCCATTCTCGGACAGCCTGACTAGCCGGTGCCATCAGTTCACTCATACCTCAAGTTAATTCTAAAGCCAGTATATAGCAATAGCGGAGTCAACAATTCAGAATTTTCTCGGCTGGATTGATGTTTAACTCCCCTCTTAAGAGAGCAACGATCAGTTATTCAGCCTGCCAGAAGATGAACCTGACCAATGATCTCGTACCTTACCGATCGGCGGCAGCGCATGGTCGAACCGTCCACATTGAGAGGAAAACTATCAGATAAATCAGGGATCAGCTCGAGAGTCTTCCTGATACGGTGAGATTCAAAGCCCCACTTCTCCTGATCTTCAAGTATTGACGCATTCCAGGCATGTCGCATTTGCTGAATGAGCCTGAAAAATCCCAAGTCTCGGATCGTGAAGAGGTAAAAATCCCGTGATCCTAAGGGAATCCCGCGTGCCAAAGGTAGATTCGGTCCCAAGTCTCCGTTGAGGATCATCATCGCCTGATATATCCCTTCTGTAACACTTTCGCCATCGATGATAATTTTCCAGCGTCGTCTATTTCCTAAAAAATCGCAAAATAGATGCCGAATTGTCGCCAGCATCATCCCGACGAAAAAAGGTCCCAAATCGCCGAAGAGTTGGCTTAAAACTCCCTTGTAATACTTGATGAAACGGTTCTCAGTAAAATAAGGTATATCTCCGAAGATCTCCGCACCGCTATAGCCGACAAATCTTCGTGGTTTGCTAATACCACCCAGATCGGTTACTTGAATCACATCGCAGGAGACAACTCTGTCTCTTGAGATTGACTCGACGAACACCGAGATGGCGGGCTCAATCTCATCGGGCATTTTCAGCACTTTCCCGATGAGATCCGCCGAGCCCTTTCTTAGGAATCCAAGTCTGATCTCGGTCAAATCCACTCCGGCATCATAGCAACCTTCAAGCACCGCGTTGAATGTACCCGAGCCGCCGGCAGAAATAATTATCTTTCTGCCAGCTTGAACTAACACGCAGGTTTCTTTTCGGGCTTTAAGATGCGAGTCCGTCACATGCAGCGTGACATCTTTAACGCCTCGCTCGGCGAATAACGGGACAATCCGTTTTACCTTCCCCCAATCCCTGATTGAACCGGAGATCGAGGTGGCGATGACTTCAATTTGCTTATCCAATTGTTATTTCCCCATTTAGCAGCCATTTCTGTAGATACTCCAGCGATTCTTCGGCAACCTCATCCATGGAGCCATGACCATCGACAATCCGAACTGGAACATTTAATGCATCATGGATCACTTCACAGACTTTCAAGTACCCTTCACGGAGTCGCGAGAGCTTCTCTTCGGTCTCGTGTACCTGTCGCTGCTCACCACGACATAAAATTCTCTCATTGGCAACCGCTGGGGATACATCAATAAAAATCACCGCATCCGGTGAGGCAATTCGACTTTGACCGATCCGCTGGAGTAATTGTAATTCCGGCAGTTGTTTGAAAATTGGATCGTTGCGAGTAAACATCCTCCCCTGACCGCTAAGGATACGCATCGCTTTAGTGAGGGTCTCCTCATTCAGTTTATGATCCCGGTAAAGATTCGCCCAGGCAGCCATGTTCAGCAATGGAGAGCCATCCATGACAATTAAATCAGGTGAATACCAGCGCTTGACCTGGTATTGCAAGTTGTTGCGTAAAAGCAACTCGGTTAACTTGGGTATCTTGTATAACTTCAACGATTTGACCTTTTTCGCATAACTCCCGATTGCCTCCCGTATTTTCTCGGTCACCAACGGTTGAATCATCAACGATTCCCCATTTTGAAAAAATTCCAGCCGGTCGCTGATCAGACACACTCGCTGCTTGAGAGATAATCGCGCCGCTGCGATACGGGAGATGGTGCTCTTTCCCGAACCATCCACTCCGATAAAGGCGATAGATTTTGGTTGACTCAAATTACGGATACGGCGTTTATGTCTTCTGGCAGGTTCTGAATTGGATAGTGTGAGGATGGTCTCCTGTAACTGTCTGGTAATCTCCCGATGTTGACCGTGACAAAGCTGAGGCGGTCCGATGATCACCAGGTTGCAGAAAGGGAGAGGCAGGGAGCTGGATTTCGGTAATACTTTTTCCGGACCAGAGAGGAAAACTGGAACGATCGGCAACTGTGGATATTGCACCATCAACCGTCCGATCCCGCTCTTGAAACGCTGCAGCTCTCCCGGTCTTCCACGTGTGCCCTCTGGAAAGATAACCAGATTGTGACCACGCTCAATTACCGCTTTCAAATCGGCAAAGGGATCCTCTTCCAGCTCCGGTTTTCCACGAGTTATCCAAATCGGGCAAAAGAGGTAATTCACCAGTCTGAATACTATTTTCGACCGCGAAAAATAGGTCTTCTCCGCCACCGCATGGGTTGTATTCAACTGATCCCAGCGCAGCAGGCTGAAAAGGAGAAAAATATCCAGGTGGCTGTTATGGTTGGAGATAATGATAAACTGGTCTAGGTTCTCCGTATGTTCTCTGCCGATGAAATTGACGCCAAAGATCAATTTTACCAGAGGTCGCAATATCAGCAGATGAATCAGCCGGCGCGCCAGCGAATTATTGCTTGCCGATCTCATTTCAGAAAGTACCGAATATAGTGAAACATCACCGGAGCGGTAAAAAAGAACGATTTCAGGTTGTCGAGAATCTGTCCTTTTCCCGCAAAGAGAAAATCCTCCTCCACCCCCAGGTCAGCTTTAAGAAAATCGCCAGTGTGCTGCCCCATGACCGCCAGAATGGGAAGCATGGCGCCCAAGATGACGGAATGGGTTGATGGAATCCCTGTCCAGGGCGAGAGCAGACGGGAGAGAAGGATGGTAAAAAGCATGGGAATGAATAATCTTCCCCCTAGACCCAACCATCCGGAAATCATCCGGTTATGCAGGATGCGAGTCGTGAGGTCGCAAATCCCGATTGACAGCACCAACAAAACCGGCATCCAGGTTTCATAGAGCAGCAGGTACCCGACATGTCCGATGCAATAGACGAAGAGAAACAAACCAAAGTCGATGGCGCCGACAGAAAACACGGTGCCCGCTGTCTCTCGTCCCCCAAGCGTCACCAGCAATGGCGCTGTTAAAAAGGCGTATACCGGAATGGAAATGATGAACATGCCGTACCAGTCGATCTGAATGAAATAAAACATGAAAGGAATCGACAGGTACGCCCCCAGTATGCCCCACCGGTCCTGAAGACGGATATCGATCAAGGAGAAGTATTCCCGCAAAGCGATGAAGGATAACACCGCCAATACCCAGATTCCCACAGAGAATGAGTAAAACTCCGCAACGACAAATCCCAGGAAGAAAATCCAACTATACACCAGATTGGAACTCCAAAGCTGTTTTCCCCTGCTCAACATCCTGTAGATATTGAAACCGGACAAAGCGATGAACACAACGAGCAGAGTGATTGCTGACAGGTCATATCTCATATCACCACCTTAGAGAATTAAGGTGCTTCTTCCGATGGTATTTTTTACTAGCCGTGTTTTGTTCCCGAGAAAAATGAATCATTGTAATATACTAAATTTTGCACTGTTGCTTATGGTGAGGTGGAGGTGGAAGGTGCTGTCAGTCGCTTCCGGCTGAACCGAGCTTTGCATCTTTGCGCCTTTGCGTCTTTGCGTTGTTAGTTGTGAGTTGTGAGGGGTGAGGTGTGAGGGGTGAGGGGTGAGAGGTGAGAGGTG